>JBKOUP010000404.1:0-18802 GCA_046723495.1 Acidobacteriota bacterium | reverse complement strand
CCTATACGAGATGACCGAGGACGAAGAGCACGCATTCGAGCGGCACTACTTCGATTGCAGGATCTGTTTCGATAAACTTCGCGCGGGGTTCATCTTTTTGACTGGCCTGTCGAGCCTTTACGCGGGTACGGCCGCCAGATTCGCGCAGGCGGATCAGCAGAAGAACCACGCCGGCGGCCTCAGTCGGCACGTGATTCGAGCGGGCTTCGTCGCAGCACTCGGTCCAGCGGCACGACCTCCATATCCGGTCCGGATTCGGAGAGCTGCAAGATCGGCAGATGTCCCGCGCCGACGATGACCAGCACCCGCTCGTTCAGCGAAGCGATGCTACTTCAGCGTCAGCGTGATGGCGCCGCCGCTCGCGACCCCGTCCTGCGCGGCGGCGGGATCGTTCGGGTCGTGGACCATCGGGTTGCCGTGCGTGTCGACGCGGGCGTCGATGCGCATCTTGGCCGGCAGCGGCTGGCCCATCATCGAGTCGGCGGCGCCGAAGTCGACGGTCATCGGGAACGCGCCCATCGGCACGCGCTTCACCGCCAGCGGCGCGCCGCTGGCCTGGCCGGCGTCGCGGGCCATCAGCCAGATCACCGCGTTCGGGGGAATGGTCTTGCCGGGGGCGAGCTGCAGGGTGACTTTGACGGAGCCGCCGGCCGGGGTGGCGGGGGCGGACGCGGGCGCGGGCTCAGCCGCGGGCGCGGAGTCGGAGCCGGGAGGGGGCGGAACGGCGGGGTGGTTGGCGGGGAGCTTCGCGGCCGTCGCCTTCTGATCCTGGCGCATGCGCGCGAGCAGCGCGGCCAGGCGCTCTTTCTGATCGGGGTGGTGCTTCGCGGCTTCGTCGATGGCCTTCTGGGCCTCGGCGTCCTTGCTCTGGATCGTGTCGGCCCAGGCCAGCGCGACCCAGGCGTCGAGCAGGGCCGGATCGCCCTTCGTCGCCGTGTCGAGCATCTGGCGCGCCGAGTCGACCTGCCCCATGGCAATGCGCACGATCGACTGGTACGTCAGCGCGCGCGGGTCCTTCGGCGAGCGCTCCAGCACGTACTGCGTCTGCTCGTACGTGTGCATCATGTCCTCGCGGTCGAGGTAGGCCTTGGCCAGCTCGGTGCGCAGGCCGAGGTCGTTCGGGGTTTTCTGCACGGCCTGCTCGAGCGACTGCACCGCGGGATCGGCCTGTGGCGGTTGCTGCTGGTTGGCCGATGCCGGCGCCATCGCGGACGCTTGCATCTGCTCTTTCGGCTTGGCGGACTGCGAGACGAAGTAGAAGATGCCGACGATGACGAGCACCGAGCCGGCGCCCCAGGCGAAGCCTTTGAACGACGACGCGCGCGCCGGGACGGGTGCGGGCTGGGCGGCGGGGGCGGCGGCGCCGCCGCGGGCCGGCTTTTTCTTGTCGAGCGCGCGCAGCACCTCGGCCGCTTCGCGCTCGAGCTTGGCGCGCTCGTCGGGCGTCTCCACGCCCTCGCGCAGCGCGGCCAGGAGCGCGTCGCGCTTCGCTTCGAGATCGCGGCGTTCGAGGTCGCTCTTCTCGTCGCGGCGGCGCATCGAGTAGACGAACATGAAGCCGACGATGAGGCCGGCCAGGAGCATGCCGACGGCGCTGAGCCAGTCGATGTTCATTGTTTCTCCACGAGCTCGCGGACGCGAGAGAGGTACGGATCAACCTCGGGCTCGGGCGCGGGCTGGGGCTCGGGCTCGGGACCGGAGAGCTGCTTGGCCTTCGAGAGAACCACGATCGCGCCGAAGATCAGCGCGGCGATCGGCAGCAGCCACACCATCGCCGACACGCCTTGAAATTTCGGTTTGAGCAGGACGAACTGCCCGTACGAGCGCTCGAAGTACGCGAGGATCTGCTCCTGCGTGTAGCCGCGGGCCAGGAGCTCGCGGACCTGGTGCTTCATGTCCTGGGCCATCGTCGACGGCGAGTCGGCCACGGAGAGTCCCTGGCAGACCGGGCAGCGCAGCAGCGAGGCCACTTCGTTCGTGCGCTGGTCGAGCATCGCTCCCGCGACCGGCGCGCCCTGCGGCGCCACGGCGATGTCGGGGACGTTGACCTGCAGCAGGGTGAGGACGAAAAGGAAGATCATTTCATCGCCTTCGCGAGATTCGTCTGGATGTCTTCGGTGCTCATCGGGCCGGTGTACTTCGCCACGATCTTGCCGTTCTTGTCGAGGAAGAACGTCTCCGGCACGCCGCCGACGCCGTAGGCGATGGCGGTCTTGCCCGACTCGTCGAGCAGCGTCGGATAGGCGGAGCCGCGGTCGGCGAGGAAGGCCTGGATCTTCTGCTCCGTGTCGTTGAAGACGACGCCGACGAACTGCACTTGGCTGCCGAGCACGCGCGCGTTCTGCACGAGCACGGGGTGCTCCTGGTAACACGGGCCGCACCAGGTCGCCCAGAAGTTGATGATGGCGGGCTTGCCGCGGAGTTTGGCGACGTCGATGGTCTCGCCGGTGCCGACAACCTTGAGGGCGAAGCTCGGCGCCGGCTTGCCGATGAGCGGCGAGTTGATGGCCGAGGGATCGTGGCCGAGGTTCAGGAAGAGCACGCCGACGAGCGCGGCGAAGATGACGATGCCGGAGATGAGGACGATGCGGTTCATGACAGTGCGGGGGCGGGGGCGGGGACGGTGTCTTTGGCCTCGACGGCGACGACACCGCGCGACGGGATCAGCGCCACCAGGCCGCCGATGCCCATCAGGATCACGGCGAACCAGATCCAGCCGACCATCGGCATCCACAGCACGAGGACGCCGGCTGTGTCGCCTTCGAGGTTCATGATGGAGAGGTAGAGATCGCCCTTCACCGTCGAGTAGACGGCGGGCGTCCCGATCGGCTCGCGCATCTGCGGGTACTGGTTCATGCGCGGCGCGAGCGTCGTCGTCGGCGCGCCATTCTTGGACACGTTGAAGTTCGCGATCGTCGCCTCGCGGTTCGGCTCCTGCCGCACCTCGGTGCCGGTGAACGTCAGCGTGTACGCGCCGATCGTCGTGGCCTGGCCCTTCGTCAGCTTCACCTCATGCTGCGTGCGCTGCGTGCTGCTGACGGCGATGGCGATGAGCACGATCACGGCGCCGGAGTGGACGATGTACGAGCCGAAGCGGCGCCGGCCGCGGCGGAGCTGGCCGTTGACGAGGGCGTTGCCGAAGCTGTCGCCGCGGCGGAGGCGCTGCACGAGCGGCTGCCACATCTGGGCGAGCGTCACGTGCGCCGCGTAGCCGCCGACGAAGAGCGTGGCCAGCGTCCAGCCGTTGCGGATGCCGAAGGCCGCGCCGAGGGCGATGAGCACGCCGCCGGTCACGATCGGCGGCAGGAGGGCCTTGAGAATCTGCTGCCGCGACGAGCGTCCCCACGGCAGGGCCGGGCCGATGCCGAGGAGGAACAGCAGCGCCGTCCCGGCCGGGACGACCATCGCGTCGAAATACGGACGGCCGACGCTCATCTGCTTCCCTTTGACGGCCTCGACGACGAGCGGGAAGACCGTGCCGATCAGCACCGTGAATGTCAGCAGGACGAAGATCAGGTTGTTGAAGAGGAAGGCGCCCTCTTTGCTCGCGGTGCTGTCGATGCGCCCTTCCGCTTCGAGCGTGTCGATGCGCAGCGCCAGCAGAGCGATCGAGAAGATCAGCACCGCGGCGAGGAAGGCCAGGATCGTCGGGCCGATGGCGCTCTGCGTGAAGGAATGGACGGAGTTGAAGACGCCCGAGCGCGTCATGAACGTGCCGAGGATCGTCAGGAGGAAGCTGGCCTGGATCAGCGTCACGGTCCAGCCCTTGAGCACGCCGCGGCGCTCCATCACGATCGCCGAGTGCAGCGCCGCCGTCGCCGTCAGCCACGGCAGGAGCGACGCGTTCTCGACGGGGTCCCACGCCCAATAGCCGCCCCAGCCGAGGACTTCGTACGCCCACCAGCCGCCGAGCATGATCGCGCAGGTGAGGAAGATCCACGGCACCATGAGCGAGGCGCGGATCGGCTTCAGGAAGCTGAGCCCCAGCCGCCCGCGCAGCAGCGCCGCGCAGGCGTAGCCGAACGGGATCGTCATCCCGACGTAGCCGAGGTAGAGGAACGGCGGGTGAATGACCATCAGGTAATGGTTCTGCAGCAGCGGATTCGGGCCGGGGCCGTCGGCCGCCGCGGGGACCGTCAGAAACGGGTTCGCCGGACCGGAGAGGAGGAAGCTGAAGAACGCGCCGCAGGCGAGCCAGGTGCCGATCGCGTACGGCATGTACTCGGCGTGCTGGTCGCGATTCAGGTACGTGGCGACGGCGATGTAGATGCCGAGGACCGCGCCCCAGAAGAGGATCGAGCCTTCGAGCGACGACCAGAGGCTCACGATCGTCACCCACGTCGGGACACTGCGCGAGCCGACGTGCGCGACGTAGCTGACGGAGAAGTCGTGCGTCAGGAGGGCGTACTCCATCGTCAGCGTGGCCAAAATCATCAGCGCCGCGAACGCGTACGCAAACCGCTGCGCCCATCGCACGCCCTCGGGCGCATGCTTGCGTCCCGCGGCGAAGGAGATCATGGCCCCGGTCGTCGACACCAACACCGAGGCGAGGATGAGAAAACGTCCGAGGGTCGCGGTCACTTGGTCTCCAGTCCTTCCGTGCTCTTCATCAACTTCTCGAGCTCCTGCTTGTCGACCGGGTGGCCCGACTTCGGCGCGCGGTATTCGTTGCTGTGCGAGACCATGAGGCGGTTGCACTGGAAGTAGCCGCCCTTGACCATCGTCCCCTCGACGACGACGCCGATGTTCTCGCGGAACATCTGCGGGGGGACGCCGCTGGACTTGACGTGCACCGTCTTCGTGCCGTCGTGGACGTTGAACTCGACGCCGGAGACGCCGGCGTTTTTCCTGACCGAGCCGGGCGAGACCATGCCGCCGAGGCGGATCGTGGCGCCGTAGGCCTTGTCGCCGTTGGCCACGAGGTCGGTCGGCGTCCAGTAGTAGACGAGGTTCTTGTTCATGCTGCTCGCGGCGATCACCACGAAGGCCGCGCCGGCGACGAGAAACGCGCCGAGCATGAACCAGCGGGAGCTCCGTTTCATCTTGGCAGTTGTGCTCACGTCAGCCATTGTTCTCAGCGCTCCTCCGAGGCACGGGACTTGGCCTCACGCAGGCGTGTGATCAGCGTCACTCCGTAGAGTACCAGCACCGCAGCCGTAATTCCGTAAGCAGCGATGACGAAGTTCCAGCCGCCCGAAACGAGTCCCTGAGTCATACGGCCTCCCCGAGCTGCGCCTCCGCCAGCGGCGGCGGAGCGAGCTCCGTTTTCAAGCGCAGCGCGGAGATCCGCGCGCGCAGCATGATGAACGCGACCATCAGAAAGAGGAGGCCGAAGGCGTTGGCGCGCAGGGGCAGCCAGAATTGCCTCGACACGGTGCCGGGGTTGGACTGCTGCTGGTGCAGCGAGTTCCACCAGCGCACCGAGAAGTAGACGATGGGGACGTCGACGTAGGCGATGATCGTGGCCACGGCCGACCAGATGCCGCGCTTGACGGGATCATCGACGAAGCGCCGCAACGCCAGGATGCCGAGGAAGGCGAAGAGGAGGACGGCGGTCGTGGTCAGGCGCGGATCCCAGTCCCACCACACGCCCCACGTCGGCTTCGCCCAGATCGCCCCCTGGCAGCAGAGGAGAAAGGCCAGCAGGACGCCGACCTCGATCGAGCCTTCCATCCGCGCGTCCCACTTCCAGTCGGTGCGCAGCAGGAAGAGGATGGCGCTGGCGAAGGCGATCGTCATGGCCAGGAGCGCGCACCAGGCGGTCGGGACGTGGACGTACATGATGCGCTGCACCTCGCCCATGTACTGCTCGGGCGGGGCGACGAAGAGGCCGATGTAGCTGCCGATGGCGAGGCAGACGACGCCCGCACCGGCCAGCCATGCGGCCGGGGTGGTGGAGTCGCCGACGTCGTCGACGGTGAGGAAGTAGAGCGTGCCGAGGACGGCGCAGAGCGCGGCGATGGTGGCCTGGATCCCCGTCGGAATCCCGAAGCCGAGGCCGGCGATGCCCTTGAACGTCGCCAGCGTCACGACAAAACCGAAGTACGCGCCGACGGCGAGGAGCACGATGCCCGGAAACACACGTTTGTTCATTTCGCGACCTTTATTCTTCGACGACTCGACCGAAAAGAAGTCCGCACAGCGACCAATAAATTGCATCGAACGCGACGAGCAGCCTGATCCATGGGCCGAGCTGATGCATCGGGTCGCCGAGGACGATCAGCGACGTTGCCTTCACCGAGGCCAGAAGCGCCGGCACGATCAGGGGAAAAAGAAGAAGCGGCAGGAGGGTCTGCTTCGATTTGACCTGCGCGGTCATCGCCGCGTACATGGTTCCCGGCGCTGACAGGCCGGCCGTGCCGAGGGCGATGACGAGGAAAAGGCGGAGGAGGTCGGTGGTCCCGGCGTCGTAGAGGACGACCATGACCGGGAAGAGCGCGCAGCCGAGGAGCACGAGCTGGAACCAGTTCGCCAGCGCCTTGCCGTAGTAGATGACACGCGGGCTCATCGGCAGGAGCATGAGCCCCTCGAGGGCGCGGTTCTCCATCTCGGCGTGGAAGCTCTCCGCGAGGGTCAAGGTGGAGCTGAGGAGCAGGCCGAGCCACATGAAGCCGGCCGAGAACTGCCGCAGCATCTCCGCGTTCGGCCCGACAGCGAAGCTGAAGAGGAGCAGCGCCGAGGCCCCGAAGACGATGACGGCCATGAGCTGGGCGCGGGTGCGCCACTGCAGGAGGAACTCTTTGCGGAGGGCGTGGATCATGGGCGACTCCGGCGCCAGGCGACAGAGAACAGGGAACAGGTGACAGATCGCGTCGCCGCCGAGCGCAGACCTGTCACCTGTCCCCTGTGCCCTGTCCCCTGATTCACAGCAACTCCCCTTCCGTCCCGACCACCCGCCCCGCCTCCAGTGTGATCGAGCAGTCGGCGTAGCCGACGACGTGCTCGACCTGGTGCGTGGCGACGAGCACGGTCGCGCCGCGCGCCTTGAGCTCGCCGACGACGGCGTCGACGAGGCGGAAGCCCTCGGGGTCGAGCTGGCCGTAGGGCTCGTCGAAGAAGACGACATCCGGCCGCTGCAGCAGCACGCGCGCGAACGACAGGCGCTTGCGCATGCCGGCGGAAAAGGTGCTGACGGGATCGTCCGCGCGCGCGCTCAACCCCACGCGCTCGAGGACCTCGGCCTCGTTGTCGCGGCCGAGGTAGCGGGCCACGATGTCGAGGTTCTCCTTCGCCGTCAGCGACTCGTAGAGATACGACTGGTGCGCGAGCAGGGCCGAGATCCGGCGCACGTCCTCGCGCTCGTCGACGACGTCGTAGCCCCCGACCTTGCCCGCGCCGCGGTCGGGACGGATGGCCGTCGACAGCACCCGGAACAGCGTCGACTTCCCCGAGCCGTTGCGCCCGGCAACCATCATCACCCGCCCGGCGGCGAGCTGAAAGGTCACGTCCGCCAGCGCCCACCGCCTCCCATAGCGGCGGGCAAGCTTGTCGCAATCGATTGCAGGCTGCGCCACGGCTGCGGATTCTAAGTTGTAGGCACGCGTCGTGCGCCACCCGAAGTGATGGTACGACGCCCACTCCCCCTCGACCTCCTCCTCGGCGCCGCCGCCGGCGCGGCCGGCACGTTCCTCATGGACAGGCTCACGTCGCTCGCCTACGAGCGCCAGCCGAAGGCGGTGCAGCAGCGCGAGGAGAACGCGCGCGGCGGCAAGACCGCGTTCGTCAAAGCGGCGCAGAAGCTCGGCGCCGCCGAGGAGCAGCAGGAGGCGGTCGGCAACGCCATCCACTGGTCCCTCGGCGTCGGCGCCGGCGCGCTGTACGGCGCGCTGCGCCACCGCTCGCGCAAGCTCGGCCTCGGCTCCGGTCTCGCCTACGGCGCGGCGTTCTGGCTGGTCATGGACGAAGCGGCGAACACGCTGCTCCGCTTGGCGCCGCCGCCCCAACGCTTCCCGTGGCAGACGCACGCCCGCGGCCTGGTCGGCCACGTGGTCCTCGGCGGCACGATCGAAGCGGCCTTCGACGTGCTCGATCTCGCTACCAGCGCCTGAAGTACTCGCGCTCGCCGCGGTACCAGACGGCATCGTGGTCGAGGTAGACGCGGTTGCGCACCGCCGGCGGCAGCGCCTCGATCTTCGTCTCGTGCCACTCGCTGCGTCCCCAGTGGATCTCGCCATCGTCGACGGCGAAGTCGATGACGTCGACGATGTCGCCGGGATGGCAGCGGAAGCCGACGTCGACGTAGTAGCCGACGGCGGGCCCCGTCTCCGTCGGAATCGGGATCATGGCGCTCTCCGTCTCGACGAACGACGGCACCGGCTCCGGCGGCAGTTCCACCGACTCGAACAGCACCACGCAGAGACGCGCGAAGTAATCGTTTTCCGGCAAGTGCCAAATAGTATGCATATCATCACGCCCGTGCGCACACTCCTCGCCGCGGCCGTCCTCCTCGCCGCCTGCACCACCGCCCCCACGCCCACGATTCCCGGCCCGCCGCCCGAGCCGCCGAAAGGTCCGTACGGACTCTCGGTCGACGAGGAAGCGCGCGCGCTGATGCTCGAGGACCGCCGCGAAGTCGACATGCAGCTCATCGATGGCTGGCTGCATCACGAGAACCCGACGCACCGCGCGCGCGCCGCGCTGATGCTCGCGCGCGTCGGCCCGGCCAACGAGCACGCGCCGCTCGTCGCCGCGCTCGCGCCGCTCACGACCGACGCCGATCCGACCGTGCGCGTCAACGCCGCCTTCGCCCTCGGACAAATCGGCGACGTGGCCGCTGCGCCGGCGCTGCTCACCTTCGCCGCCGACGGCGACGGCGATGTCGCCGCCGAGGCCGTCGAGGCGCTGTCGAAGCTCGCCCCGAAGCTGCCGTTTGCGTCGTACGCGCCGGTGCTGAAGGAAGCCCGTCCCGGCGTGCACGCGCGCGCCGTCCGCTTCCTCTTCCGCTTCCGCAGCGACGAAGCCTCCGAGGCCGCGGCGCGCGAGCTGGAGTCGCCGTCGCCCGAGGTCCGCCGCGACGCGGCGTACGCCCTGGCCCGCCGCGCCTATCCGCCGGCGCGCGCGAAGCTCGAGCTCCTCTTCACCGATCCCGACACGTTGACCCGTTCGTACGTCGCCCGGGCCCTCGGCGCCATCGCCTCGCCGGAGTCGCTTGGGCCGCTGTTCGAAGCGCTGCTCGATCCGCAGCCGTGGGTGCGCACGAACGCCGTCGTCGCCATCGGCCGCATCGCCGCGAAGGACGCCAAGGCGATCGAGCGGCCGGAGCTGGCGCAGGACGCGCTGCGCATCGCCGGCCTCAGCGACGATCCCGACCCCGGCGTGCGGGCCGCGGCCACGGAGACGCTCGGCTGGTACGCGGCGAAGAACGACGCCGCGCGCAAGCGTCTCCTGGAGATCGCCTCCTCCGGCTCGCGCTGGGACCGCGAGGCCGCCGCCGGCGCGATCGCCCGCAACCTCGGCGACGCGGCCCTGCTGCCCGCGGACCTCAGCGACTGGGCGAAGGTGCGCGTGCTCGAGTCGGCCGGCACCGTCGCCGAGAAAATGCGCGCGCAATGGGCGAACGATCCCTCGGTTCTCGTGCGGATCCACGCCATCGACACCATCGCCGACGATCAGGTCGATGCGCACCTGCCGATGATCCGCGCCGCGCTCGACGATCCCGACCCGGTCGTGCGCGGCTACGCGCTCGATCGCTTCTCGCATTCGAAGGCGTCCGACCGCGCCGCCGTGTTCGCCGCCGCCGAGGAGCGGGCGCGGCGCGACAAGCAGAACGACGCGCGCGTCGCCGCCGTGCGCGGACTCGGCGAAGCGGAGCTGCTCCCGCTCCTGAAGGACAACGACCCCGTCATCCGCCGCGTCGCCGCCGATGCGATCGAGCAGCTCGGCAAGCCGCGGCCGCAGTACACGCCGCTGCCCGTCGAGAAACCGGCCGCGGAGTACGCCGAGATCGTGCAGTGGTCGCGGGAGCCGCATACGGCCACGATTCACATGACGCGCGGCAACATCGTGCTGGCCCTGCTGTCGCAGGAGGCGCCGATGACGGCGTGGAACTTCGCGCAGCTGGCCCGGCGCGGCTACTTCAACGACACGACGTTCATGCGCGTCGTGCCGAACTTCGTCATCCAGGGCGGCGACCCGCGCAACGACATGGAGGGCAGCCCCGGCTACGCCATCCGCGACGAGATCAACCTGCAGAAGTACACGCGCGGCGCGGTGGGGATGGCCCTCTCCGGCCCCGACACCGGCGGCTCGCAGTTCTTCATCACGCATTCGCCCCAACCGCACCTCGACGGCGGCTACACGATCTTCGCGCGCGTGACGGCGGGGATGAGCGGCGTGGCCGACCAGACCGAGCGCGGCGACAAGGTGATCACGATCGCCGTGGACGAGATTCCATGAATGCGGTCGGACGATTTCTGCAGATCGCCGGGCTGGTCATTCTGCCGATTGGATTTTCGTATGGGATGTTTCACGACGATGTGCAGTTGGAGGTGCGGCTGTTGTTTGTCGGGGGGGCGGTGTTTGTGATTGGGTGGTTGCTGTCGCGGCGACGGTGAATAGCCATTCTTCCATGAGACACACCGTCGTCCTCACCGCCCACTACCCCTCGATCGCGCGCGACATCCTCGCGCCCGTCGCCGACCTCATCGAGCACCCCACCGAGCACGCCCGCACCGAGGACGACGTCATCACCATCCTCTCCGAGGCCGACGCGGCCATCACCCTGCTCTCCGATCCGCTGACGCGGCGCGTGCTGTCCTCGAATCCCAACCTGCGCATGGTCGCGAACTACGCCGTCGGCTACAACAACGTCGACGTCGCCGCCGCGCGCGAGCTCGGCATCGTCGTCACGAATACGCCGGGCGTCCTCACCGAGGCCACCGCCGATCTGACGATGGCCCTCATCCTGGCCGTGATGCGCCGCGTGCTCGAAGGCGCCGACGAGGTCCGCCGCACCGCCCGATGCGTCTGGGAGCCCCTCCACCTCCTCGGCGTCTCGCTGCAGGGCAAGCGCCTCGGCATCGTCGGCATGGGACGCATCGGCAGCGCCGTGGCCGCGCGCGCCCGCGCCTTCGGCATGGACGTCATGGGCGTCCGCCGCGGCGAGCCGCTCGACGAGCTGCTGGCGACGTCGGACGTCGTCTCGCTGCACGCGCCGCTGAGCGCCGAGTCGCATCACCTCATCGACGCCGCCGCGCTGGCGACGATGAAGCGCGGCGCGTTCCTGATCAACACCGCGCGCGGGAAGCTCGTCGACGAGGCCGCGCTCTGCGACGCCCTCGAGCGCGGCCGCCTCCGCGGCGCGGGCCTCGACGTCTACGAGGACGAGCCGCGCGTCACCCCGCGCCTGCTGGCCTTGCCGAATGTCGTGGCCTTGCCCCACATCGGCTCGGCGACGGAGGAGACACGCAGCGCCATGGCCCGCATCGCCGCCACCGACGTGGCGCGCTTTCTGCGCGGCGAAGCACCGCTGCACGCGATCCCATGATCCATCTTCTCTTGGCCGCGCTCCTCCTGCAATGGAAGCCGCTCCAGCCGGGTGTCGATCTCGCTGTCGTCGACGGCCTGTACGTCGTGCGCATCGATCCGCAGCGCGCCCATCTCGCCGTGGCGCTGGCCTCGGAGAGCGGCGGCGGCCCGCGCACGGCCGCCGAGTGGTGCCGCAAGGCGAATCTGGCTGTCGCCATCAACGCCGGGATGTTCGCGTCCGATCAGCGCTCGAACGTCGGCTATCTCCGCCACGGCGCGCATCTGAACAACGCGCGCTTCAACGACTACCGCTCCGTGATCGCCATCGATCCGGGCGTGCTGTGGCTCGACCTCGATCGCCAGAAGGCGGACCTGGCGAAGTACGACGTCGTCATCCAGAACCTGCGCCTGATCGCCGGCGACCGGCGAAACGTCTGGGCCCCGAGCGCACGGCGCTGGAGCGAGGCGGCGCTCGCCATCGACGCCAAAGGCCGGCTGCTGTTCCTCTTCTCGCGCGCGCCGTACACGATGCGCGACTTCAACGCCCGTATCCTGGCCCTCCCGCTCGAGGTCATGCGGGCCATGCATCTGGAGGGCGGCCCCGAGGCCAGCCTGTCGATTCATGTCCCGGGCGTCGACCTCGATCTGAGCGGGAGCTTCGAGACCGGCTTCCTCGAGAACGACACGAACGCGCGGCAGTGGCCGATCCCGAACGTTCTCGGCGTCGTGCGATAGAGTGCCGTCCGATGTCGCGCCTGCAACGCCAAGAAGCGCTCCTCCTCGTCATCGACATGCAGGAGAAGCTGATGCCGGTGATCGATCGCGCGGACGAAGTCGAGGCCAACGTCGAGCGCCTCGTGCGCGGCTGTCACGTGCTCGACGTGCCGGCGCTGCTGACCGAGCAGTACGTCAAGGGACTCGGCAAGACGGTGCCGCGCGTCCGCCGCGCCTTCGAAGAGACGTCGGGCTACGCGCCGATCGAGAAGATGTCGTTCTCGGCGAAGGGCGAAGGCGAGCTCGTTGCCGCATTGCGCGGCCTGCGCAAGAAGCAGCTCCTCGTCGCCGGGGTCGAGACCCACGTCTGCGTCTACCAGGGCGTCGCCGACTTCCTCGCCGCCGGCTACGAAGTCACGCTCATCGCCGACGCCGTCTCCTCGCGCCGCGCGGAAAACAAGGAGATCGCGCTGCAGCGCATGGCCGGCGAAGGGGCGAAGCTGAGCTCGACGGAGATGGCCTTGTTCGAGCTCCTCGGCGTGGCCGGGACGGACGAGTTCGCGCAGATTCTGAAGCTCGTCAAGTAGTACGGTCGAGTGACCGCATCTTGCATGCCTCCGCGTCCAGGAGGTCTCTCAATGGCTAACGATCTCAAGGGAAAGCGTGTTGCCATTATCGTCACCGACGGATTCGAACAGATCGAAATGACCAGCCCGCGCGAGGCGCTGGAGAAAGCGGGCGCGACGTGCGTGCTCATCTCGCCGAAGGAGGAGGTGCAGGGCTTCAAGCATCACGACAAGGCCGGCACGTTCAAGTGCGACCTGCCGCTGTCGAAGGCCGACGCCGGCGACTTCGACGCCGTGATGCTGCCGGGCGGCGTCATCAACGCCGACGCCATCCGCATCGAGAAGAAGGCCCAGCAGTTCGTGCAGGACATCGACCGCGCCGGGAAGCCGATCGCCGTGATCTGCCACGGCCCCTGGCTGCTGGTCTCGGCCGGGCTCGTGCGCGGGCACACGATCACGAGCTGGCCGACGCTGCAGGACGACCTGCGCAACGCCGGCGCGACGTGGCAGGACAAGGAATGCATCCGCGACGACACGTGGGTCAGCAGCCGCAAGCCGGACGACCTGCCGGTGTTCAATCGCGAGATGGTGAAGCTCTTCGCCGAGGCGAAGCCGTCCGCGCCGATGCGCGCGGAGACGCGGGGTGGGATTCGCCCCGCCCGCGCGGACTGAAGTCCGCGCCACACGTAAGGCTCGGGAATTGCTCAACTCTGTGTGCAATGGAGGAAAAACGCATCCTGGTGGCCGATGACGACGAAGCGATCCGCACGCTGCTCTTCACCGTGCTGCGGCGGCGCGGCTTCGCCGTCGATCGCGCCCGGAACGGCGAGGAAGCGATCGAAATGATGGGGCGCTGCCGCTACGCGGTGGCGCTCGTCGACCTGATGATGCCGATCAAGAACGGCTGGGAAGTGCTCGACTGGATGGGCCAACAGCCGCAATCGGATCGGCCCCTGGCGATCGTCCTCACGGCCGGCACGACGTCGCGGGACATGAGCCCCGACGTCGTGGCCGGCACGGTCCGGAAGCCGTTCGACGTGGAGCTCCTCCTCGACATGGTCCAGGCCTGCGCCAGCGTCTGCGGCGCCGCTCAGCGCGAGGATTGCCCGCCTCCGCAAAGCAGCCACATCCGTGAGCAGCGCCGCAGCGACGTCAACTGAAATGGCACAACTTTTGGACTTTTCTCCATCCGCATGAACAACGAATCGCGAGTCCTGATCATCGAAGACAACGATGTGCTGCGGGTGATGCTGTTCACGATCCTGCGGCACCAGCCGCTCGGCGTCGACACGGCCATCACGGCGGACGAGGCGATGGAGAAAACGCGCACGTGCGAGTACGCGCTGATCCTCCTCGATGCCGATCTGCCCGAGGCCGGCGCGGCCGAGTTCATCAACCGTTTCGAGGCCGAGCATCCCGACGCCGCGACGTTCGTCGTCGTCGTGCGCGGGATCGAGTCGGAGCCGATCCTCCACGCGCGCGTCGGCGCGGTGCTGAACAAGCCGCTGGAGATCGATACGCTGGCCGAGCTCGTGCGCGAGTGCGCCGCGGCCGTGCCGCCGCCGGAGGAGCCGCAGGGGCGATGCCCGCCGGCGGAGAGCGACATCCGGGCCCGGCTCGACCGCAGCGGCAGCTTCTATTCGAACTAGAATCGCGCCCCATGACGGGGCAGCGCCGCGGGATCCTCTACGTGGTGATCGCGGCGCTGCTCTGGTCGACCGGCGGCATCGGCATCAAGGCCGTGGCGGACTCGGCGCTGAAGGTGACGTTCTACCGCTCGCTCTTCGCCGCCATCGCCCTGATGCTCTTCCTCGGCCGCCGCGTCTGGGGCCGGCGCTGGACGTCGACGCCGGCGTTCATCGCCGCGGTCCTCAGCTACGGCGCCTGCCTGACCTTTTTCGTCGTGGCCACGAAGTGGACGACCGCGGCGAACGCGATCTTCCTGCAGTACGCCGGCGTGATCTGGGTGCTGCTGTTCTCGCCGATCGTCGTGCGCGAGCCGATGCGCGGGCGCGACGTCGTGGCCATCGCCGTGGCCATCGGCGGCATGGCCCTCTTCTTCGTCGGCCGCTTCGAGACCCGCGGTATGGCCGGCAACGTCATGGCCCTGATCTCCAGCGTCTTCTTCGCCGCGCTGATCCTGTCGCTGCGCCGCGAGCAGCGCGCCGCCCAGGCCGCGGTGACGTGGGGCAATCTCGCCTGCGCCGCCGTGCTGCTGCCGTTCGTGGCCGACGACCTGACGCTGACGCCGCGCTCATTCGCCTGGCTGGCGTTTCTCGGCATTTTCCAAATCGCCCTCGCCTATTTCTTCTTCGTCAAAGGCCTCGAGCACGTGACGGCGACGCAGGCGTCGCTCACCGGCATGCTCGAGCCGGTCTCGAACCCGATCTGGGTCTTTCTGTTCCTGCACGAGCGGCCGTCGATCTACGCGATCGCCGGCGCGGTGGTGGTGCTGGCCGCGATCGCCTGGCGCACGCTGACGACGGAAGCGGTGACGGCGGAGATACCGGCGGTGGATTAACGCTTGCAAAATGGAGCGCGCGTGTCCTTTTTCGAATTGATCGAGCCGGCCACCGGCAGCACGTTGGCGAGCATTCCGCGCGCCACCGCGGACGATGTCGACCGCGCCGCGCGCGCGGCGCACGCGGCCTTTGCCAAATGGCAGGCGGTCAACACGCGCGAGCGGGGGCGGATCCTGCTGCGTCTGGCCGCGCTGATTCGCGAAAATGGCGACGAGCTGGCGCGGACCGAGGCGCGCAACGTCGGGAAGCCGATTCGCGACGCGCGCGACGAGGTTGCGCTCGCCGCCGACTGCTTTGAGTACTACGCCGGCACGACGAACAAGGTCGGCGGGCAAACCCTCCCCGGCGCGGCGCCGGGCGTGCTGCTGTCGCTGCGCGAGGCCGTCGGCGTTTGCGGTGTCATCGTGCCGTGGAACTTTCCCATCGCCATCACCTCGTGGAAAACCGCGCCGGCGCTGGCCATGGGCAACTGCGTCGTCCTCAAGCCCGCCGAGCAGACGCCGCTCACGGCGATGCGGCTCGGCGAGCTCGCCCTCGAAGCAGGGCTGCCCGAGGGCGTGCTGACCGTCGTCACCGGGAGCGGCAGCGAAGTCGGTGAGGCGATCCTCAGGCATCCGCTCGTGCGCAAGGTCGCCTTCACCGGGTCGACCGAGGTCGGCCGGCGGGTGATGGAGCTCGCCGCGCACGACATCAAGCGCGTCAGCCTCGAGCTCGGCGGGAAGTCGGCGAACATCGTCTTCGACGATTGCGACTTCGGGCGGGCGGTGGCCTCGGCGACGAGCAGTTCGCTCGGAAACGCCGGGCAGGACTGCTGTGCGCGCAGCCGCATTCTCGTCCACCAGCCGATCCACGACCGCTTCACCCGCGCGCTAGTTGACGCATTCGACAAAGTGAAGGTCGGCGACCCGTTGGCGGATGAAACGGAGATGGGGCCGCTCGTCAGCGCCGCGCATTGCCGGCGCGTCAAGGAATACATCGACAGCGGCAAATCGGAGGGCGCGACGCTCGCCACCGGCGGCGGCGGCAGCGGATGCTTCATCGATCCGACCGTCTTCGTCGGCGTCACGCCGGAGATGCGCATCGTGCGCGAGGAGATCTTCGGCCCCGTCGTCGCTGTGCTCCCGTTCAACGACGAGGCCGAGGCCGTCATGCTCGCCAACGACAGCGACTACGGCCTCTCCGGCTCCATCTGGACGCGCGACATCGGGCGCGCCCTCCGCGTCGCCCGCGCCGTGCAGACCGGCAACCTCTCGATCAACTCGGGCTCCAGCGTGCACCTCGAGGCGCCGTTCGGAGGGGTGAAGAAGAGCGGCATCGGGCGCGAGTTAGGATTGCAGGCGCTCGACGCGTACACGGAGTGGAAAACGGTGTATATCGACGTGACGTAATGCAAGGCCGAATCGACATCGACACCCTGAAGCGCATGGTCGCGGACGACGAGATCGACACCGTCATCGCCGCCTTTCCCGACATGTACGGCCGTCTCGTCGGCAAGCGCATCGTCGGGCGCTACTTCGTCGACGAGGTCGTCGCCCACGGCCTGCACGCCTGCGACTACCTCCTGGCCTGCGACATGGAGATGGATCCCGTGCCCGGCTACGCCTTCACCTCGTGGGCGAAGGGCTACGGCGACTTCCGTCCCATCCCCGACTTCGACACGCTGCGCGTCGCCTCCTGGCTCGAGCGCACCGCCCTCGTCCTCTGCGATGTCTATCGCGAGGACAGGCGCGAGCTCGTCCCGCTCGCGCCGCGCAGCATCCTGCGGCGCCAGCTGGCCCACGCCGCGGAGCGCGGCTTCACCGTGATGGCGGCGTCGGAGCTGGAGCTCTACGTCTTCAAGGACTCGTTCGATCAGGTTGCCGCGAAGGGCTTCATCGACGCCACGCCCATCGGCCGCGTCATCGAGGACTACCACATCCTCCAGGGGACGAAAGAGGAGCACGTCATCGGCGCGATCCGCGCGCATCTCGAGCGCAGCGGCGTCCCCGTCGAGTCGTCGAAGGGCGAGTGGGGGCCGGGACAGCAGGAGATCGGCCTGCGCTACGCCGAGGCGCTGGAGATGGCGGACCGGCACTCGATCTACAAGCACGCGGCGAAGGAGATCGCCTGGCAGAAGGGCCACGCCATCACCTTCATGGCCAAGTGGGACGAGCGCCACGCCGGCTCGAGCTGCCACATCCACATGAGCTTGTGGGACGAGCGCGGCAAGAAGCCGCAGTTCGGCAGCGCCGACTCCGACACGTTCCGCTGGTTCCTCGGCGGATGGATGAAGCACATCCGCGAGACCTTCGCCTTCTTCGCGCCGTACCCGGCCTCGTACAAGCGCTACGTGGCCGGCTCGTTCGCCCCGACCGGCATCGCCTGGTCGCACGACAACCGCACCGCGGGCTTTCGCATCGTCGGCCACGGGCCGTCGCTGCGGATCGAATGCCGCGCGCCGGGCGCCGACGCGAATCCGTACCTCGCCTTCGCCGCCGCGCTGGCCGCGGGACTCGACGGCATCGAGCACCACGTCGAGCCGCCGCCGGCGTTCGAGGGCGACGTCTACGCCGCCGCGGAGCTGCCGCACGTCCCGCGCACGCTCAACGAGTCGATCCATGCCTTGGCCGATTCGGAGTGGGCGCGGGCGACGTTCGGCGAGGACGTGGTCGACCATTACCTCCACTTCTTCCGCACGGAGCAGCGGAAGTTCGACGCGGCCGTGACGGACTGGGAGCGGCGGCGATATTTCGAGATGGCATGAGACTCGACGGTAAGGTTGCCCTGATCACCGGCGCCGGCAGCGGCATTGGCCAGGCCTCGGCGCGCCTGTTCGCGCGCGAGGGGGCGCGCGTCGTCTGCGTCGACGTGAAGGGCGACGCCGCCGCGGCGACGGCGAAGGAGATCGGCGGCAGCGCCTTCGCCGCCGACGTCTCGAAAGCCAAGGACGCCGAGGCCATGGTGGCGTTCGCGGAGAAAACGTACGGCCGGCTCGACGTCGCCTTCAACAACGCCGGCATCTTCGACCCGCGCGACGACTCGGTCACGAACACCGACGAAGACGTTTGGGACCGCGTCATCGACATCAACCTCAAAGGCGTTTTCCTCGGATGCAAGTACGAGATCCCGGCGCTGCTGCGCGCGGGCGGCGGGGCGATCATCAACACCGCCTCCTTCGTGGCCATCGTCGGCGCGGCCACGCCGCAGATCGCCTACACGGCATCGAAGGGAGGCGTGCTGTCGATGACTCGCGAGATCGCCGTCGAGTTCGCGCGGAAGAACATCCGCTGCAACGCTCTCTGCCCCGGGCCGGTGGAGACGCCGCTGCTCGCCGAGCTCCTCTCCGATCCGGCCCGGCGGCAGCGGCGGCTCGTGCACATCCCGCCCGGCCGCTTTGCGCGCGCCGAGGAGATGGCCAACGCCGCGCTGTTTCTGGCCAGCGACGAGTCCTCGTACGTGAACGGCTCGACCTTCCTCGTCGACGGCGGGATCACCGCGGCATACGTCACGCCGGAGTAAGGGAAGCGTGCGCCCCTCACCCTGGCGCTCCGCGCC
>JBKOUP010000271.1:0-3950 GCA_046723495.1 Acidobacteriota bacterium | reverse complement strand
GTATCAATGTGTGCAACCGTCCGGATGGTGATCACGAAACGCGGTGATCGGTCTTGAGTCCTGAGAGGCTGTGAAGAAATCGCACGGAAGATCCCTTGGCATGTGTGGCGCGGACTTCAGTCCGCGCGGGCGGGATGAATCCCGCCCCACATTTCTTCGCAACCTCTGAGTCTTGAGTCTGTTATTTCCCGAGCACGCCGTTCTTGAAGTCCTGGCCCGGCCCGGGATCGGGTCCGATCCACGTCGCCAGGATCGCGTCCGCTGTCGCCTTGCCCGGCAGCGTCCCCTTGTTCTTGCCGTTGATCTCCACCGTCGTGCCGCTGCCGGGGACGTACGTCAGCACGAGGCGGTTCCCCTTCGGGATCGGCTCCATCCAGCTGCAAAGCGTCTTGAAGGCCGCCTTCACCTCGGCCGAGGGATTCTTCGTGTTCTTTTCCAGCCCCTCTTCCCACGCCTCGCACATCTGATCCTTGCTGACGCTGTAGAGAAAGTGCATGACCTGGCGGCGCGCCGTGTCCGCGGCCATGATCGCCGCGGCGTTCGAGCTCTTCGCCGGGAGGTAGAGGCCGCCGACATACACCTTGATGAAGAATTTCTTTCGCAGGCCGGCGCCGTTGAGCACGAGCGTCTGGCCGTTGACGGTCGTGTGGTCCTCGAGGTTGACGCCCGCGAGGGTCAACGCGAGCGCCGGGATCGCGATGGCGATGGACAGGAACGAGGCAGCGAGTTTCGTACGCATGAGGCAACTCTACATCAGTTGCCGACGACCGCTCCGATCTGGCGCGCCACCGCGTGGATGTCGAACGGCTTCTGGATCACGCCGTGGACGACGCTCGAACGCTCCAGTTCGGCGAGCTCGCTCTCGCGAACCGCCGAGACCACCAGAACGACCTTCTCGTCCGGCCGCTCCTTCTCGAGGTAGCGGACGACGACGTGGCCGCTGACATGCGGCATCATCAGATCGAGAACGACGGCGTCGAAGCGCGTCTCGCGCAGGCGCTCGATGGCGTCGGCGCCGTCGTACACGCGCGCGACCTCGCAACCGTTTTGGGCCAGCAGAATCGCCAGCAGTGCGCAGATGGCCTTGTCGTCCTCGGCCACGAGCACGCGTTTCATGCCCATGAAGCCACGTCCTCTCTGTCCGGGGACATTCTGCAAGCGTGCCAACTCCGCTGCTAAGCTTGCACTCCCATGAAACGCGCTCTGCTTTTCCTCATCGTCTTCGCCTCGCCGCTCTTCGCCGCCGACGAGGTGGCCCGCCTGCACGCGCTCTTCGACCGCAGTTGGGAGACGCGCATCCGCGAGAGCCCGATGTTCGCCACCTCGGCCGGCCGCCACGAGTACGACGACAAGCTCGGCTCGATGACGCCCGCCGACCTGGCCCGCCGTCACGAGCAGGCCAAGGCCACGCTCGCGGAGCTGTCGTCGATCGACCTCACCAAGCTGCCGCCGAACGACGTCGTCAACGCCGACATCTTCCGCCGCCAGCTCGAGAACTCCATCGAGTCCTACGACCTCGGCGACTACCAGATGCCCTTCAACGCCGACTCCGGCTTCCACACCGGCTTCTCGCGCCTGGCCGAGGAAGTGCCGCTCAAGACCACCAAGGACTACGAGAACTACATCAGCCGCCTGCGGGCCTGGCCGCGCTTGGTGCGCGAGGAAATCGCCTTGATGCGCATGGGCATCAAGCGCGGCTTCACCGTGCCGCGGGCCACGCTCGACGGCTACGAGCACACGATGTCGGCGCACGTCGTCGACGATCCGGCCAAGAGCGTCTTCTGGAAGCCGTTCACGAAGTTCCCGCCGACAGTGCCCGAGTCCGACCGCGAGCGTCTGCGCAACGAAGGGCGCGCGGCGGTCATGGAGGGCGCCGTGGCCGGCTATCGCGAGCTCCTCGATTTTTTCCTCAAGGAGTACCTGCCGAACGCGCGCACGACGCTGGCCGCCTCCGCGCTGCCGAACGGCCGCCCCTATTACGCGCTGAAGATCCGCGAGTTCACCACGCTCGACCTCACGCCCGAGCAGATCCACGACATCGGCCTGCGCGAAGTGGCCCGCATCGACGGGGAGATGAAAGCGGTCATGAAGGAGGTCGGCTTCACCGGCGACTTCGCCGCCTTCCTGCAGTTCCTGCGCACCGACCCGCGCTTCTACGCCAAGACCCCCGAGGAGCTGCTCGAGCGCGCCGCGTGGATCTGCAAGCGCATGGACGGCAAGCTGCCGTCGCTGTTCAAGACTCTGCCGCGGTTGCCGTACACGGTCGAGCCGGTGCCGGCCGACATCGCGCCGAAGTACACGAGCGGCCGCTACGTCGGCGCGCCGTACGGCGGCACGCAGCCGGGCATCTATTGGGTCAACACCTACATGCTCAACCAGCGCCCGCTCTACAACCTCGAAGCGCTGACGCTGCACGAGTCGGTGCCCGGACATCACCTGCAGATCGCCCTCAGCCGCGAGCTCCGCGACGTCCCGAACTTCCGCCGCTTCTCGTACATCTCCGCGTTCGGCGAGGGCTGGGGCCTCTACTGCGAATGGCTCGGGCTGGAAGCCGGCTTCTACACCGATCCGTATAGCAATTTCGGCAGACTGACGTACGAAATGTGGCGGGCCTGCCGCCTCGTCGTCGACACCGGCATCCACGCCCAGGGATGGACGCGCCAGCAGGCCATCGACTACATGGCCACGCGCACGGCCCTGCCGCTGCACGAGGTGGAGACGGAGGTCGACCGCTACATCTCCTGGCCCGGCCAGGCGCTGTCGTACAAGCTCGGGGAGCTGAAGATCAAGGAGCTGCGCGCGCGGGCGGAGAAATCGCTCGGCACGCGCTTCGACGTCCGCGAGTTCCACGACGTCGTGCTCGGCAGCGGCGCGGTGCCGCTGACGGTGCTGGAAGAGAATGTCGATCGCTGGCTAAAGCAGAAGTCAGAAGGCGGAAGCTAGAAGTCGTCATCATGAGCCGCCAGGACTTCTGCCTTCTGCCTTCTAACTTCTGACCTCCAGCGCCCCCTGCTCGATCCAGTGCGCGATCAGCCGGCGCACGCGGTACGAATCCGTGGGCAGGGCGTGCTCGCATTCCGCGACCGTCGTTCCCGACGACGCCTTCATCCACACCTCGCGCACCAGCGCCGCGTCGGTCTCCTCCTCCAGCGGCGCCGGCTTGACGTTGCCCTTCGCGGCGCGGAGGTCGTCGGGGACGAAGGCGGCCATGCGTCGCAGCTCGTCGTGGCGGCGCACTCCTTCGAGCATGAGCCCGATGATCTCGCGCGGCGGGAGGTCGCTCTTCATCGCCTCGGGCGGATGAGGGACGAAGGCGAACGTGCCGGTGATGGGGCGCTCCAGCATCTCGTACAGCGCGTCGGCGCCGCGGATGTGCGCGCGCTGGGCGTTGAGGAACTTCCCGTCGACCACGACGAGCTTCGCCGCCGCCGCGCCGTCCTTCGCGCGCAGGGTCAGCATCCCCGTGGCGCGCATGTCGGCCAGCGACTGCATCACCGCGGGGAGGCCGAAAAACTCCAGCTCGCCGGTGAGCGTCGCGCCGGCGTCGGGGCGCGCGCGCTGCGGTTGCGGCGACCACTTCTCCAGCACCTTCGCCGCGGCCGCGCCGATATCGGCGTCGCCGAAGCGCTGGGCGATCTCCTGGAAGAGCTCCTCAGTCTCGTCGGTGTGCGTGCCGGAGAGGGCCTCGATCAGGCAGATCTGCGACTCCTGTTTCTTCGGCAGAAGGCGGCCGAAGAGCTTGCCGGGGATCTCGTCGCGCAGCGCTTTGACCAACACCGACGTCGTGGCGGCGTCGAACGAGAGGTCGTGCTGCGACAGCGCGGCCAGGCGCGCGCGCGTGTCGCCGAGGAGCGCGTTCGCTTTCATCCCGTGACGGGCGATCGTCAGCAGCGCCGCCGGCGATCCGATGCGCGCCAACCCGCTGACGATGCGGTCGAGCAGCTTCTGCA
>JBKOUP010000433.1:0-4350 GCA_046723495.1 Acidobacteriota bacterium | reverse complement strand
TGCAAGATCATCGGCCACGGCGTGGAGCAGGGCGACAGGATCTACTGCTGCGCGAACTGCGCGCGGCAGGCGGGCGGGGCGCAGGTGCGCGACCGCGCCTGAACGCCTAGAACATCCTTCGCCCCACCATCCCCTGCTCGTCGGCTTCGTTCGTGAAGAGCCAGCCGACGATGTCGCCGGGGACGAAGCGCTGGGCGGGGTAGCCTTTCACGTCGAGGGCGGCGGAGCCGTAGCGCTCGACGTCGGGCGTGGAGACGTCGAGCAGACGCCGCTGCCACTTCTCGAAATTGCGAACGCGCAGATCGACCCACCCGGTCTCCGCGTACGTCTCGATCGAGGCCTGGTCGAGCGGCACGGTCGTCCCGTCGGGCGGCGTCGGCGGGATGCTGACGCGCGGCCCGCGCGTGAGCACGAGCGCGCCGTCGCGCTCGCGCAGCATCGGCACGCCGATGGTCACGATCTCGCTGACGATCTCCGGATGCGCGCCGAGGTACTCCTCGACGTTGCGCTGCATGTCGCCGGCGTCGATGGTCCGGATGGCGTCGATGTCGTCCGTCCCCGCCGCCGCGTGAATCAGAAACGCCTCGGCCAGGAGCTTCGAAAGCTTCGGCGGACCGAGGTGGCCGACGGCGATCGACGGCAGCACCTCGCCGCGGCGGAGCGCGTCGTGCTCCAGGCGCTGCATGGCCCGGATGGCGTGATCGCGCAGCACGCCGGCGCGGTAGCTCGGCTCCGTGATCGCGCCGTCGATGGCGGCGAGGACGTCGCGTCCCGTCGACGCGCCGAGGATCTCGAACACGACCGTCCGCGCGACCTCCTCCGGCGTCACGTACTCCATCTGCCGCGGATAGGTGATGGCCTGGAACTCGCCGATGGAGAAGAAGCCGTTCTCGCCCGTGTCGGCGCCGATGATCTCCAGCGGCACGTCGCGCCCTTCGAAGCGTCCGTACGACGACGAATCGCGCAGCTGCAGCGATGCGCCGAGCGTCTCGTCGCGCGGCTCGACGAGGTACGCCTTCGACGGCTCGCCGCGCAGGGCGATGTGGCGCTTGTCGACGCGGCGAAAGCCGATCATCGCGCCGGGCTTCACTTCCTTCACGTTCGAGCCCGACGGCGTCCGGGCCAGGAGGAACAGCAGTCCCGTATGCGCGAAGCCGATGGCCGACTTCGCCAGCAGCTGCATCGACGGCTTGTCCTCGCTGTGCGTGTAGGGAATGTTGATGCCCATCCCGCCCGTGCCGGTCGTCCCGACCTTCACGTAGACGCGCACGCTCGAGGTTTCGAGCGAGCGATGCAGGATGAGGATGTGCCGCGCGATCTGCGGCACGCCCTGCGCGATCAGCAGCTCGCGCGTCTTCTGCAGGAGCTGCGGGAGGCGATCGCCGTCGCCGTCCTCGACGCCGCGCAGCAGCTCGTACGTTTCGAGGGCGAGCTTGAACTCGTCCTGATAGCTGATGCCGGTGGCGGTGTTGATGCAGTCGACGACGACGTCGGGCTGGTGCCGCTCGATCAATTGATAGAGCGCGGACTTCGTGTAGTCGGCCTTCGGGGAGAAGACTTCGCGGAACAGCTCGTCGTAGGCGTCGCGATCGGCGACGATGTCGGCCCGCCGCCGGTTCTTGAAGGCCTCGGGGTGGAAGATGTCGCCCCACTCGCCGACGAGCTTCGCGTCGATCTCCGGAGTGAGGAAGGCGATGGCATCGCGCACTTCCTCCTCGCGCAGCGAGGCGATGACGATCGTCTTCGGGCTCAGCTCGCGGGCCGCTTCGCGCGCGACCTGCAGACCCACCATCCCCGCGCCGCCGAGGATGAGGATCGTGTCATCAGCCAACCCGCTCCTCCTCGCCCTTCGGCAAGTCCCAGCGCTCGGTGATGCGCTCGTGCGTCAGCCAGCGCTCGCAGTCGAGCGCGGCCATGCAGCCGGTTCCGGCGGCGGTGACGGCCTGGCGGTAGACGTGGTCGACGGCGTCGCCGCAGGCGAAGACGCCCTGGATGTTCGTGACGGTGGAGTTGTGATGCGGCAGGACGATGTAGCCCTTCTCGTCGAGCTGGAGCTGCCCCGCGTACGGCGCGGTGTTCGGCGTGTGGCCGATGGCCACGAAGAGTCCCTGCGTGGCGAAGTCGGTGACCTCGTTCGTCTTCAGGTTGCGGATCTTCAGCGAGGTGATGCCGCCCTCTTTCGTGCCGATGACTTCGTCGACGGCGCTGTTGTAGCGGAGCTCGATCTTCGGATTGCCGAGGGCGCGCTCCTGCATGATCTTCGAGGCGCGCAGCTCCTCGCGGCGGTGGATGATCGTGACCTTCGAGGCGAACTTGGTGAGGAAGGTGGCCTCTTCCATGGCCGAGTCGCCGCCGCCGACGACGGCGATCTCCTTGCCGCGGAAGAAGAATCCGTCGCAGGTCGCGCAGTACGAAACGCCGAAGCCCTGCAGCTCTTTTTCCGACGGCAGTCCGAGTTGCATGGCCGAGGCGCCGGCGGCGATGATCAGGGCATCGCATTCGTAGATGTGCTGATCGGTGGTGAGCTCGAAGGGATGCTCGCGCAGGTTCACGCTCTCGACCTGCTCCATCTTGAAGATCGCGCCGAAGCGCTCGGCCTGCTGGCGCATGAGGTCCATCAGCTTCGGGCCGAGGATGCCCTCCGGGAAGCCGGGGTAGTTCTCGACCTCGGTGGTGATGGTGAGCTGGCCGCCCGGCTGCAGTCCCTCGAGGACGAGCGGGGCGAGGTTGGCGCGGGAGAGGTAGGTCGCCGCCGTGCATCCGGCCGGGCCGGAGCCGACGACGATCACGCGGTAATTGGTGATCCGATCCATGGCGGCGCGCATTGTATCGCGCGCCGCCGAGCCGGCCGGATCACGGGTGATCGCAGCGGCAGTCGCCGAGAAAATCGGCGTTCCGCCAGTGATCGGTGCACCACTCCTGGACGGTATACGTCGAGTCGAACGTCTGGCAGTCGGTGGAGTAGATCTCGCGCCAGTCGCCGCTTTGCTGTCCGTCGATGTACGGACCGCTGTCGCAGTAGATATCGTACGTTCCGACCTCCGTCAGGCTCGTGCATCCGACGTAGTAAATTCGATGAATCTCGCTGCCCGGAAGGGCGCGAAGCGGCGATCCGGACGAGGTGATCAGGAGCACGGCGGCAGCGGCAAAGGCGACGCGGAATGCCGTTTTCATCTTCATTTTCTCTCCTTCGGTCAGGAAGGGAGTATAGAATTACGCCAATGCGGATACAAGGGCCTGGCCGAGCAGACGCTTTTGCCAATTCCGCATGGCCGGAACGGCGTCGAGCTCCGCGACGCTCGTCGGCTTCAGCGCCGCCACGGCGGCGAGCACGTGCCGCGGCGCGACGACGGAGGGATCGATCTTCAGCTCCGCGGCCACCTGGTCGCGCACTTTCTTCAGGGCGTTGATGCGCGCTTCGACCTCCTTGTCGCGCAGCCACGGCTTCGATTCGCCGCGCTCCGGCAGCTGCTCCTCGGGGAGGGCCATGGCCTCGCGCACGAGACGCAGGATCTCGCGGCCGAAGCGCGCGCGGTGCCCCGGCGTGAGGGCCTTCACTTTCGCCAGATCCTCATCCTGGCGCGGCTTCGTCTTCGCCGCGTCGATGATCAGATCGTTGCCGAAGATCTTGAAGGGCGGGCGGTCGGCGGCGCGGGCCAGGCGGTCGCGGAAGCCGTGCAGCGCGCGCACGACGGCAAGGGAGCGGCGGTCGAGGCCGCCGATGCCCTTGAGCCGGCGGAACGGCTCCTCCTCTTCGCGCTCGGACCAGCGGATGGTCTCCAGGCGGGCGAATTCTTCGACGGCCCACTCCCAGCGGCCGACGGCCTCGAGCTCGGCGCGCATCTTTTCGGAGAGGGCAATGAGGTGGCGCGTGTCGGTGGCGGCGTACTCGAGCATGTCGCGCGGCAGCGGGCGCTGGGCCCAGTCGGCGCGCTGGTGGGATTTGTCGAGCTGCAATCCGAAATGGCGTTCGAGCAGCGCGGCCAGGCCGATCGCTTCGTATCCGAGGAGCTGCGCGCAGATCATCGTGTCGATGAGATTCGCGGGCGTGAAGCCGAAGTCGCGGTTGAGGATGCGCAGGTCGTAGTCGGCGCCGTGCAGGATCTTGACGATGTCGCGGTTGGCGAGGACGTCGCCGAAGCGGGCCAGGTCGAGCTTGCGCAACGGATCGACCAGAAGGTCGTCGCCCGGGACGGAGATCTGGATCAGGCAGACTTTGTCGAAGTAGGAGTGCAGCGAGTCGGCCTCGGTGTCGACGGCGACGACCGCGTTGGCCCCGACGCGCTCCATGGCCTGGTCCAGGCGCTGCTGCTGGTCGATCCAGATCATTCCGAGATCACGTGCTCCCGC
>JBKOUP010000221.1:0-16935 GCA_046723495.1 Acidobacteriota bacterium | reverse complement strand
ACACTGAGCCACCTGAATGCCCCACTTCATCACTGACAAGTGCATCGGCTGCAGCGTCTGCGAGATCAAGTGCCCCACGAACACGATCTGGGGGACTGCCCGCGGGCAGTACTACATCCATCCCGAGCGCTGCATCGACTGCTCGGTCTGCGGCATCTACTGCCCGGTCGACGCCATCCAGAACCAGCACGGCGACTACATCCCGCGCGTGAAGCCGAAGGAGATCCCGAAGGCCGAGGTCATCAAGGAGCTCTGCACAGGGTGCGAGTTCTGCGTCGACATCTGCCCGTTCGAGTGCATCCACATGGTCGAGCCGCAGGACGAGACCGTGGCCAACCACTACAAGATCGCCTTCGTGGAGAAGAACAAGTGCGTGGCCTGCCGCCTCTGCGAGTCGGTGTGCGACAAGGACGCGATCGTGGTGCCGGAGGCGCCGACGCAGTTGAAGACGTACCTGCCGGATTTCGTGGTGGCGGGGACGGGGCGGTGATGGGGGACGAAGTAGCAAGATGACCGAGCCTTCAGTCGACGACATCCCCCGCCAGTCCCCCCGCTCCGTCCTCTTCCAATTCGTCCTCTTCCCCCTCGGCATCGCCCTGATCGCCGTCCTCGTCTTTTACCTCTTCGGGAAGCTGGCCACGCAGGAGCAGAGCGTCGGCGACTACCTCACCCAGATCCGCTCCGGCAGCGCGCATGAGCGCTGGCAGGCGGCGTATCAGCTCTCGAAGTCGCTCGACCGCGGGGAGGCCAAGAAGACGGCGAACCTCGAGCCGCGCGTGGCGGAGCTCTACCAGTCGTCGAAGACGGACGACCCGCGCATCCGCCGCTATCTCTCCATCGTCCTCGGCAGGCTCGGCGACCGCCGGGCCACGCCGCTGCTCCTCGACGGCTTGAAGGACAACGACGTCGAGAACCGCGTCTACGCCATGCTCGCCCTCGGCCAGCTGCGCGATCCCGCCGCCGTGCCGGCGCTGGCGCAGCTCGCCGCCGATCCGGAGCGCGACGTCCGCAAGACCGCCGTCTACGCCCTTGGCGAGATCGGCGACCCGCGCGCCGTCCCCGCGCTGGCGCAGGCGCTCAACGATCAGGAGGCCGACGTGCGCTGGAACGCCGCTGTGTCGCTCTCCGCCTTCGGCGACCGCCGCGCCGTCGGCCCGCTCAAGGAGATGCTCGACCGCGACCGCCTGGCCCGCGTCCCCGGCATGCGCGAGGACCAGAAGGAAGACGCGATGATCGTGGCCATGACCGCGTACACGCGCCTGGTGGGGAAGGAAGCGGCGCCCGACCTGCAGCGGATCGCCGATGCCGATCCGTCGCTGCGGGTGAGGGCGGCGGCGAAGGCGGCGCTTTCGCGCTAGCGATTGGCGAATCGCGAATCGCTAACTCTCGTGAAACGCGGTGTTTCAGGTCACCTTGCAACGTGCGTCCAGTCACCTTTTTCGTTGACAGCCATCGCTGAAAGCGGGATATTGACGGGGCTCAAAAACCGCCCTTCGTCAACGAATGTCCGAAGAAATCACGCCATATCAGGTGACCCCGAAAACTCCCCTGGCTGGGAGCGCCGCGGCGGAGATCCGCGAGCAAGGGGAGATCTCCCGCCGCAGCTTTCCCCTCGTCCTCACCGCCGCCTGGGCCACCCTGGCCGCGGCCCTCGGCGGGCTGGCCAGCGTCCTCGGCCGCTTCATGTTCCCGAACGTCCTTTTCGAGCCGGTGCAGAAGTTCAAGGCCGGCCTGGCCGCTGACTACGCCGTCGGTGAAGTCGACGAGCGCTGGAAAGAGAAGTACGGCATCTGGATCGTCCGCAACGAGGAAGTCATGTATGCGCTCATCACCGTGTGCACGCACCTCGGCTGCACGCCGAACTGGCTGCCCTCCCAGAACAAGTTCAAGTGCCCCTGTCACGGCAGCGGCTACTACCGCACCGGCGTCAACTTCGAGGGCCCGGCCCCGCGTCCCCTCGAGCGGGCCAAGATCTTCATCGATCCCGCGGACGGGCAGGTCGTCGTCGACAAGTCGAAACAGTTTCATCAAGAACGCGGGGAGTGGACCGACCCGGAGTCGTTTATCAAGGTTTGAAGTGCTGAGGAGAGATGGCAGACCTTCGCGCATTGCAGGACGGCATCGTTAACTCCCAAATCTGGAAGTCGGTCTTTCGCGTCGGCGTCCCGAATACGAACCGCAAGCGCGTCCTGGCCGTCCTCGGCTCGCTGATCCTTCACCTCCATCCCGTCAAAGTGCGCCGCTCCGGCGTGCGCATGTCCTACACCTGGTGCATGGGCGGGACCTCGTTCTTCCTCTTCCTCGTGGAGACGGTGACGGGGCTGCTGCTGATGTTCTATTACCGCCCCACCATCGAGTACGCCTACTTCGACATCATGGACCTGCGCGAGCAGGCTCCCTTCGGAATCATGCGCGAGATGCACCGCTGGGGTGCGCACGCGATGGTCATCGCCGTCTGGCTGCACATGTTCCGCGTCTTCATGACCGGCTCGTACAAGCCGCCCCGCGAGTTCAACTGGAACGTCGGCGTCATCCTGCTCGTGCTGACGCTCCTGCTCAGCTTCACCGGATACCTCCTGCCGTGGGACCAGCTGGCGATCTGGGCCATCACGGTCGGCTCGAACATGGCGCGCGCCACACCGGGCGCGGGAAACGAGGGCCCCATGTCGGGGCTCATAAAACTCGGGGACATACGATTGATCCACGCCGGCGACGATGCGCGCTTCGCGCTCATCGGCGGCAGATCGATCGGCCCCTCCACGCTGCTGCGCTTCTACGTGCTGCACTGCGTGGCCATCCCGCTGGCCGCGGGATTCCTGATGGCGATCCACTTCTGGCGGGTGCGTAAAGACGGAGGCATCTCGGGTCCGCTATGACCTTCCTCAAAGACTTCATCGACGTCCTTTCCGCATCGTCGATCTCGTTCCTGCTGCTGTCGTCGGTCTATGGCTTCATCGTCTATTTCAACCTCCTCGAGGGCCGTCTCAAATCGAAGGGCGGCTACGCCTTCATCACCCTCGGCGTGGTCTTCCTCGTGGCCGGCATCGTCATCCGCCCGCTGTTCTACCTCGGCGTCGCCTACTTCCTGATCATGTTCGGCTGCGCGGCGCTCGGCGGGCGGCTGTGGGACAAGAAGGTCGGACTGCGGCTGCTGATTGCCGGCATCGTCGGCTTCTTCGTCTCCTTTCTCGACCCGAACTTCTACGCAATCGCGGCGAAGCCGGACAACGTCCCCATCGGCGCGATGATCTTCCTCCTCGGCATCTTCACCTGGATCGCCCTGCGCAAGGCCTACCTCAACGACAGGCAGATCGAGGTCGGCGGCATCCCCTTCGAGAAGACCGAGACCAACGAAAAGCTCTTCGTCTGGCCCGACCTCGTCTACACCGAGATGCTCTGCATGATCCTGCTGACGATCATCATGGTCGTCTGGTCGGTGGCCCTGCGCGCGCCGCTCGAGGAGGCCGCGAACCCGACCTCGTCGCCGAACCCGGCCAAGGCCCCGTGGTACTTCCTCGGCCTGCAGGAGATGCTCGTCTACTTCGACCCGTGGCTGGCCGGCGTCGTCCTGCCGACGCTCATCATCGTCGGCCTCATGGCCATCCCCTACATCGACACGAATCCGAAGGGCAACGGCTACTACTCCTTCCGCGAGCGCAAGTGGGAGATCGGCATCTTCCTCTACGGCTTCCTCGTACTGTGGTCCTTCCTGATCATCACCGGCACGTTCCTGCGCGGCCCGAACTGGAACTTCTTCGGCCCCTACGAATACTGGGATCCGAACAAGCTCGTGCCTCTGGTCAACGTCGACCTCTCGGAGATCATCTGGGTGCGCACGCTGCACATGCCCCTGCCGAAGATCTGGCTCATCCGGGAGGTCTTCGGCATCGGCCTCGTGCTCGCCTACATGAGCCTTCCGCCGCTGATGGCCATCGGCCCCTTCCGCCGCTTCTATCTGAAGATGGGCGCGCCGCGCTACTACGTCGGCGCGGTGCTGTTCCTGGTGATGATGGCCCTGCCGATCAAGATGGTTTTGCGCTGGCTGTTCAATCTGAAGTACATCGTTCACATTCAGGAGATTTTTTTCAATGTGTGAGGAGAGGTGACAGGGAACAGATGACAGGCGACAGGTGGTGCTCACCTGTCACCCGTTCCCTGTTCCCTGTGACCTAATCGATGAAACCCCAAGAACCCATTCCGCACAACTACTCGATGAGGAGCCTCAATTGGATCTTCCTCTGGTCGAGCGTTGTCTTGCTGGGCGTGACCGTGCTGATGGTCGGCTACGACTACGTGCGCGGGTGGAAGTGGTTCCAGCTCGAGTTCCTGCGCATGCAGCGGGAGCGGATCGAAGCGGATCTGAAATCGGCCGAGGCGGAGACGAACAAGAAGCAGCTCGCCGACCTCGACGCGGCCATGCGCAAGAACGAGGTCGACCTGGCCAGACATCGTGCGCAGTTCGTCCTCGCCCAGAAGGACCTCGACTCGTGGGAAGGGGAGCACTACAAGGCCGACGAGGACTACCGCTTCGCCAAGGCCAACCTCGACGCCCAGCGTTACATCGCCGAGACCTCGATCGTGCAGCACCGCGCCGACGCCGCCGCGCAGCAGGCCGAGTACCACCGCCAGGAGCAGACCACCTCGAAGCTGCAGCTCGACCTGCAGGACGTGACCAAGAAGCGCGACGCGGCGAAGGCGCGCGTCGACGCCTGGCTGAAGAAAATCACCGACGCCGAGGCGAAGAAAAAAGAGTTGATGGCCGACATCGACCTGCTGAACAAGCAGCTCCAGACGGTGAAGATGGAGGGCTCCACGCTCGTCCTCAACTTCCCGATGCTCGACTTCATCGCCCCGACCTTCAAGGTCGACCAGGTCGTCATCCCCGACATGTTCATGGACGTGAACTACATGCACGTCCCGCGCGTCGACCGCTGCATGACTTGCCACCGGGCCATCGACCGTCCCGGCTTCGAGTCGAAGAAGGAGGCCGCGCGCCTCTCCGCCGAGCTGCAGCAGAAGCTCGACACGTTCCAGATCGTCGCCGAGAAGCGGAAGGAAACCGAGGACCGCATCAAACAGTTGAAGCGCATCCAGGAGGCGGAGCTCGACACGCTCAACCCCTGGCGCACGCATCCGAAGCTCGACACCTTCGTCGGCTCGGCCTCGGCGCATCCGCTCCTCGAGTTCGGCTGCACGTCGTGCCACCGCGGCATGGACCGGGCCACCGAGTTCGGCCGGGCCGGCCACATCCCGCCGAACCACAAGATGGAAGAGCGCTGGTCGGGCAACTGGGGCGTCTTCAGCTGGGGCAACATGCTCCGGCCGTGGCGCTACCTCACCGGCGCCGCGGAGCTCGACAACCAGCGCCGCACGTGGGGTTGGGAAGAGAACGAGTTCAACGAGTCGCCGATGTTCCCGCGGCAGTACTACGAGGCCGGCTGCATCAAGTGCCACGCCGGACAGATCGGCGTCGATCAGGGCGAAGCGATCACCAAGGCCGAGGCCACCGTCGAGCTCTACGGCTGCTACGCCTGCCACAAGATCAACAACTGGCGCTTCACCGACCTGCGCAAGCCGGGGCCGGACCTCAACGGCATTGCCGAGAAGACCACGCCGGAGTGGGCCATCCGCTGGATCAGCGAGCCCCGCAACTTCCGCTCCACGACGCGCATGCCGTCGTTCTTCTACCAGCGCAACATGGTCGACCCGCACGTCGTGCCGGCCGCCGAGCGCGCCCAGAACATCAAGTACCAGGACGCCGAGGTCCGCGCCATTGTCGCGTACCTCTTCGCCAAGTCGACGCACCGCGTCTGGCAGCCCGGCCCCGCCGGCGACGCCGCGCGCGGCAAGCAGCTCGTCGAGTCGATCGGCTGCATGGGCTGCCACGTCGACACCGAGCAAGTGAAAGACGAGAAGACGGGGGCGATGCGCCTGGCCCGCCGCGACGACTTCCCGCTCGAGCGCAACTACGGCTTCAACCTCACCGGCGTCGGCACGAAGACGCACGCGGCGTGGATCTACAACTGGATCAAGAATCCGAAGGCGTACTACGCCGACGCGCCGATGCCGTCGCTGCGCCTCACCGACCAGGAAGCGGCCGACGTCACCGCCTTCCTGATGACGCTGCAGAAACCGCAATTCCTGCAGGCGCCGGTGCGCCCTGTCGATCCGCGCGCGGTGCGCGAGCTCGCCAAGGGGTACCTCATCAACACGATGACGGACCGCGACGCCGACGCCAAGCTGCGCTCGATGCCGCTCAACGACCAGCTCGTCTACCTCGGCCAGCGCTCCATCGAAAAGTACGGCTGCTACTCCTGCCACAACATCAACGGTTTCGAGGGACTGAAGCCGATCGGCACGGAGCTCACCACCGAGGGATCGAAGGCCCTGCACCTCTTCGACTTCGGCTTCGCCCACGACTACACCGCCGAGGATGGGAAGCGGGAGGAGATCCTGCACAACGTCCCGTCGTGGGTCTACAACAAAGTCCGCAACCCGCGCGTCTACGACGACACGCGCACCAAGGGCTACAACGACAAGCTGAAGATGCCGAACTTCCACCTCTCCCAGGACGAGGCCCGGCGCATCACCACCGTGGTCCTCGGACTGACGAAGGACCTCGTCTCGCCGAATCGCCTGGCCGCGCAGGACCCGCACATGCGCCTGATCGAGGAGGGGCGGAAGCGGGTCTCGCAGCACAACTGCCGCGCCTGTCACGTCGTCGACGGGCGCGGGCGCGCGATCGCCTCCACCATCGCCGACACGAACTTCCTCCCGCCGGATCTGTCGCCCGAGGGAGCGCGCGCGCAGTCGGCGTTCCTCTTCAACTTCCTCAAGGACCCGACGGTGATGAAGATCCGTCCGTGGCTGAGCGTGCGCATGCCGACGTTCCACTTCACCGATCAGGAAGCGAACACGCTCGTGACCTTCTTCGCCGAGGAGGGGAAGGCCGATCCCTTCGACACCACGCGCGGCGTGCAGCCGCCGGCGCAGAACGTCGAGATCGGGAAGCAGATCTTCACCATGCTGCGCTGCATGCAGTGTCACGTGACGATGCCGGTGAATCCGGAGAACCCGCCGGTGCCGAACGTCGCCGACACGACCTCGCTCGCGCCGAACCTGACGTTGGCGCGCGTCCGCCTGCGCCACGAGTGGATTCCGGACTGGGTGCGCCGTCCGAACGAGATGATCCCAGGCACGCGCATGCCGACGAACTTCCCGCACGACGCCGCCAGCGGCGGCTTCGTCTCGCCGCTCGGCAACGCCATCGACACGCCGGCCTTCGCGCAGTACAAGGCCGCGCTGCTACCGCATTTCGGCAACGATCCGGTTCGTCTCAAGAAGACGATGGGGGACGCCGTCGCCCTGACTGAGTATCTACGCGATTACATTTGGAGCATCGGCATCAAGGAGATGCGCGCGGCGGGCGGAGAAGCGCAACCGGCCGTGTTGCATCCGTCGATAGTCGCGCCGGCGTCCGCGCCGGCCGGTCCGGAGGCGTCCGCGCCTCCGGGGCGCGCCGCGACGGCGGCGCGACGATAGGAGATAGAAAAGCAATGAAGAAGTTTCTCGCACTGATGTTTGCCGCCTCCCTCGTCGTCGCCTGCGGCAAGGGGAAGGAGCCCTCGAAGGAAGCGGAGGGGGAGGACGACAACGCCCCGCAGACCTCGACCGCCACCGCGTCCGGCACCGCTGCCGCCGCGCCGTCGGCAGCGCCCGCGGCCACGGCCGCGGTGTCGCCCGACGCCGCCACCGTCACCGGCACGATCAAGCTCGCCGCTGCCGCGCCGGCCATGCCGAACATCCAGATGTCGGCCGACCCGTACTGCCAGTCGCAGCACTCGACTCCGGCCAAGGACGAGGAGGTCGTCGTCGGTCCCGCCGGCGAGCTCGCCAACGTCTTCGTCTACGTGAAGAACCCGCCGGCGGGCAACTTCCCGGCGCCGTCGACGCCGGTCACGCTCGACCAGAAGGGCTGCCAGTACCACCCGCACGTCGCCGCGGTCATGGTCGGGCAGCCGCTGGAGATCAAGAACGACGACGCCACGCTGCACAACGTCCACGCCATGCCCAACGTCAACGCCCAGTTCAACGAAGGGCAGCCCGTGCAGGGGATGGTCTCCACGAAGAAACTCGACAAGCCGGAGATGCAGCCGTTCCGCATCAAGTGCGATGTCCACGGATGGATGAAGGCCTGGATGGCCGTCATGCCCCATCCGTTCTACGCCGTGTCGGCGATGAACGGGACGTTCACGATCCCGAACCTTCCGCCGGGCAACTACACCATCGTGGCCTGGCACGAGAAGTACGGCTCGCAGGAGCAGCAGGTGACCGTGGGGCCGAAGGAGTCGAAGGCGGTCAGCTTCAACTTCAAGGGGTGATATGGCACTCAAACGACAGGTCCGAGTCGGCAACCAGTGGATGAACGCGCGCGACGCCTGGCGCACGCTCGAGGAGGCGCGCCGGGTGACGCTCGAGGAGGAGCGGCGGCAGCGCCAGCACGAGCTCCCCTTCATCCGCAAGTACGTCTTCTCCACCGATCACAAGGTCATCGGCATCCAGTACGGCTTCACCGCCCTCTGCTTCCTCCTCCTCGGCTTCTGCCTGATGATCCTGATGCGCCTGCAGCTCGGCTGGCCGGGACACGCCTTCAGCGTCATGAAGCTGATCGGCGAGATGCGCGCGCCCGGCGGCGTGCTCCTCCCCGAGGCCTACAACCAGCTCGGCGCGATGCACGGCACGATCATGATCTTTTTGGGCATCGTGCCGCTGGCCGTCGGCGCCTTCGGGAACTACTTCGTCCCCCTGCAAATCGGCGCCCCCGACATGGCCTTCCCGAAGCTCAACATGAGCAGCTACTGGTGCTACTTCGTCGGCGGCGTGATCATGCTGGCCAGCTTCGGCTACTCCGGCGGCACCGCGAACTCCGGCTGGACCTCGTATCCGCCGCTCTCCGACATCGCCACGCACGGCCAGACCTTCTGGCTCGTCGGCATGATCTTCCTCATCACCTCGTCGCTGCTCGGCTCCGTCAACTTCCTGGTGACGATCATCCAGCTGCGCGCGAAAGGGATGAGCCTCATGCGCTTTCCCTTCTTCGTCTGGGCCCAGTTCGTGACCTCGTTCCTCCTCCTGCTGGCCTTCCCGCCGCTCGAAGCGGCCGGCGTGCTGCAGCTGATGGACCGCGTCGCCCACACCAGCTTCTTCCTCCCGAGCGGCCTCGTCGTCAGCGGCCAGCCCCTCGGCAACGCCGGCGGCGGCAACCCGCTGCTGTGGCAGCACCTCTTCTGGTTCCTGGCCCACCCCGAGGTCTACGTGCTGATCCTGCCGGCCATGGGCATCGTCGCCGAGATCATCGCCAACAACACGCGCAAGCCGCTGTGGGGCTATCGCTCCATGGTCGGCGCCGTCGTCTTCCTCGGATTCATGTCCTTCGTCGTGTGGGCGCACCACATGTTCCTCACCGGCATGGGCACGGTGATCAGCGCCTTTTTCCAGACGACGACGATGATCATCTCGATCCCGTCGGTCATCGTCTTGAGCGCGCTCTTCATTTCGTTGTGGGGCGGCGCGATCCGATTCAACGTCCCGATGCTCTTCGCCCTCGCCTTCCTGCCGATGTTCGGCATCGGCGGACTGACGGGACTGCCGCTCGGCTTGGCCACCGCCGACCTTCACCTGCACGACACCTACTACGTCATCGGCCACTTCCACTACGTCGTCGCGCCGGGGACGATCTTCGCCATGTTCGCCGGCATCTACTACTGGTTCCCGAAGATCACCGGCCGGCGCCTCAACGAGTTCTGGGGCAAGGTCCACTTCTGGATCTCGCTCGTCTGCATCAACGGCATCTTCTTCCCGATGTTCGCGCAGGGGCTGGCGGGCGTGTCGCGCCGGCTGTACGACGGCGGCATCCAGTACGCGCACGCCAAGACCATCGCCGAGCAGACGAATCCGTTCATGTCCATCTGCGCGATCGGCCTGCTCGCGGCGCAGGTGCCGTTCCTGATCAACTTCTTCTACCACGCCATCCTCTCGATCCTCGGCCACCGCAACGAGATCGAGAACCAGAATCCGTGGCAGGCCACGACGCTCGACTGGGCCGCGACGACCTCGCCGCCCCTCGGCCACGGCAACTTCGAAGTGATGCCGGTCGTCTACCGCGGCCCGTACGAGTACAGCGTGCCCGGCGCGCCGACCGACTGGACGCCGCAACATGTCGAGACCGAGGAAGCGCCGCCGTCGGGCGGCGGGATGCTGCCGGAAGTCGCGGTCGCGCAGAGGGAGATGTGATGAGCGCGCACGCTGACGCTCACCACGAGCTCGAGATCCCCTACAACGTCGCGCCGCGTCCCGACACCGGCCTCTACAACGCCAAGCTCGGCGTCTGGCTCTTCCTGGCCTCGGAAGTCATGCTCTTCGGCGCGCTCTTCTCGTCGCTGATCTTGCTGCGCACCGGCGCGCCGAAGTGGCCGGTGGGGAAGGACACGCTGCACGTCCTCCCCGCCACGATCAACACCTTCGTGCTGATCCTCTCCTCCGTCACCGTCGTGCTGGCGTGGGCCAACCTCCGCCTGGGCAACCTGAAAAAGGGGAGGATCTTCATCGGCATCACTCTGCTCTGCGGCCTGCTCTTCATGCTCATCAAGGCCTACGAGTACAACCTCAGCTTCGAGCACCATCACTTCCCGGCCACGAACAACTTCTTCGCCATCTACTTCACCATGACCGGCCTGCACGGCCTGCACGTGCTCGGCGGGATGGTCGTCTTCACCTACTTCCTGACCGTCGGCTCGAAGATGTGGCACAAGGAGCCGCAGCGTTTCACGAACCGCATCGAGGTCGTCGGCCTGTACTGGCACTTCGTCGACCTCGTCTGGATCTTCCTTTTCCCGACTCTCTACCTGCTGTGAGGAGACGATGACCGAACACGTTCACGAAGAAGTGCACGACGCGCATAACGACCCGGAGCAGATCAAGCGCGAGGTCCGCGTCTACCTGCTCGTCTTCTGCAGCCTGGGCGTACTGACCGGCGCTACCGTCGCGGCGCGATTCTGGTTCGACCTGCCGATGGGCTACGCCATCGCCGTGGCCCTGACGATCGCCTGCATCAAAGGCTTCCTCGTGGCCGGCTTCTTCATGCACCTGCTGTCGGAGAAGAAGCTGATCTACTCGGTGCTGGCCCTGACGGTCGTCTTCTTCGCCTTCCTGATCTGGCTGCCGATCCACGACATCCTCGACAAGATGGGAAAGTGATGAATGTCGCTCCGGATTTTTCACATCGTCTTCGTCATGGTCTGCGTGGCCTTGTCGATCTTCGTGGCGGTGTGGGGTTGGCAGAACGACTCGCCGAAGCTGGCGATCACGTTCGTGGTGGCCACGCTGGCCCTGATCGTGTACGGCGTGTACGCGTTTCGAAAGCTGAGGGATCTGGAATGATTGCGCCCCTCACCCGGCGGGCCGAGGGCCCTCTCCCCGCGCGCGGGGAGAGGGTGGCCGAAGGCCGGGTGAGGGGCGCCATCCTCACTGCATTCCTCCTGGCCATCCCCACCATCGCCGCCGCCTGCCCGGTCTGCTTCGGCGATCCCAACTCCGCCATGAGCAAGGGCACGAACAACGGCGTCTTCTTTCTCCTCGGCGTGATCGGCTTCGTGCAGCTCGGCCTCGGCGCGATGTTCTTCGCCTTCTGGCGTCGGGCCCGGGCCCTGCGCGCCCGCCGTGAATCCATGCGCGTCATCAACGGAGGTTTCTTCCGATGAGAGAGTTCCTCAACCAGTGGATGCCCATCGATGCCTCGGCGCACGGCCGCCAGGTCGACGACCTGATCGTCCTCACCCACTGGCTCATGCTCGTCCTCTTCGTCGTCTGGGGCGGCTACTTCCTCTTCTGCCTCTGGCGCTTCAACGCCAGGCGCAACCCCAGCGCCGACCACCACGGCGCGCGCACGCACGTCTCCACCTACGGCGAGCTCGGCGTCGCCGTCGTCGAAGTCATCCTCCTGGCCGGCTTGTCGATTCCGGCGTGGTACCGCTGGACGCACCTGCCCCAGAACGACAAGAACCCCTTCGAGGTCCGCGTCGTCGCCGAGCAGTTCGCCTGGAACGTCCACTACCCCGGTCCCGACGGCAAGTTCGGGCGCAGCGATCCGAAGCTGATGTCGTCGACGAACCCGCTCGGCCTCGACCCGAAGGACCCCAACGCCAAGGACGACATCGTCACGCTCAACCAGCTGCACCTTCCGCTCAACCGCGCCGCGGTCATCCACATCACCTCGAAGGACGTCATCCACTCCTTCAAGCTCCCGGTCATGCGCAGCGAACAGGACGCCATTCCCGGCATGGACGTCCCGATTCACTTCACCCCGATCAAAGCGAACGACGACGGCGACCGCTGGGAGATCGCCTGCGCGCAGCTCTGCGGACTCGGACACTACCGCATGCGCGGACAGCTCTTCGTGCACGGCCCGGCCGAGTTCAAGAAGTGGATGGCCGGCGCCCCCACGGCCTTCTCGACACAATGAAAAGCATTGCCGCTCCTCGCGGTTCATCCGACTCGACTCCCGACTGGCTGCGGCGCTTCACCAAGCTCGTGGCCTTCTCCACGCTTTTCCTGATCTTCGCCGGGGCCATGGTGACGTCGACCGGCTCCGGCCTGGCCGTCCCCGACTGGCCGCTGTCGTACGGCAAAGTCTTTCCGCCGATGATCGGCGGCATCTTCTACGAGCACGGCCACCGCATGGTCGCTGCCACGGTCGGCTTCCTCACCGTGATCCAGGCCCTCTGGCTGCAGCGCCGCGAGCGCAAGCGCTTCGTGCGCATCCTCGGCTGGTGCGCGCTCGGCGCCGTCATCGCCCAGGGACTGCTCGGCGGGCTGACGGTGATCTTCCTCCTCCCGCATGCGATCTCCGTCGCCCACGCCGGCCTCGCGGAGATCTTCCTCTGCCTCAACACCTCGATCGCGTTTTTCACCTCGCGCGCGTACGAGTCGCTGCGGTCGATGGAGAAAGGCAACGCTCCGGTCGGCCCGTCGATCGGTCTCGTCGCCTTGGTCTACCTGCAGATCCTCGTCGGCGCGCTGATGCGCCACCTCGGCGCCGGGCTGGCCATTCCCGACTTTCCGCTGTCGTTCGGCCGCCTCGTGCCGGCCTTCACCAGCGCCGCCGTAGCCGTGAACTTCGCCCACCGCCTCGGCGGCGCGATCGTGGCCGCCTCGATCCTGGCCATGTTCGTGCGGTTGCTCCGCTTCGCCCCCGCGCATCCGCTGCGCCAGCTCGGAACGTTCCTCGTCATCGTCGTCGCCGCGCAGGTGATGCTCGGCGCCTACACGGTCTGGAGCGGGAAGCAGCCGGTCATCACCTCGCTCCACGTCATGACTGGCGCGCTGACGCTGGCGACGTCGCTGCTGCTGGCCCTGACGGCGCGCACGATCGGCTGGCGCACGTGGCGGCAGCGGGCGGGAGCGTTTCTCGCAAGCGAGGTCTCGGCATGAGCGCCGTGCGCGACTACCTCGAGCTCTCCAAGGCCCGCATCGTCCTGATGGTGCTGATCACCACGGCCGCCGGCTACCTCTTCGCCGCGAAGCACGTCGACGTCGCCCTGCTCCTGAACACGCTCATCGGCACCGCGCTCGTCGCCGCCGGCACGAACGCCCTGAACCAGTACGCCGAGCGCGAGCACGACGCCAAGATGCGCCGCACCGCCCGCCGCCCCATCCCCGCCGGCCGCATCACCCCGCGCGACGCGTTGCTCTTCTCCTGCGCCGTCGCGGTCATCGGCACGCTCTACCTCGGCCTGGCCGTCAACTGGATCACCGCATTTCTCGGCGCGTTCACGCTGACGACGTACATCTTTGTCTACACCCCACTGAAGCGCCGGTCGACGGCCTGCACGATCGTCGGCGCCATCCCCGGCGCCATCCCGCCGCTCATGGGCTGGACCGCCGCCACCGGCTCGCTGGCCATCGGCGGCTGGATCGTCTTCGCCATCCTCTTTTTCTGGCAGCTCCCGCACTTCATGGCCATCAGCTGGATGTACCGCGAGGACTACGGCCGCGCCGGCTTCCACATGCTCTCCGTCGAAGACGCCGACGGCGCCGCCACGGCCCGCTCCGCGATCGGCTACAGCATCGCCCTGCTCCTTGTCAGCGTCCTGCCGCCGCTCTTCCACCTCGGCAGCATCGCCTACTCCGCCGCCGCCGCCCTCTGCGGCGCGGCCATCCTCGCCGCCAGCATCGTCTTCCGCCGCGAGCGCTCGAACCGCAACGCCCGGCGGCTGTTCATGATGTCCAACCTTTACTTGATCGTGGTGATGGTGTTACTCGTCCTCTGATGCGCCGACTCGTTCTCGCTCTGTTGTTGTTCGCCTGCCACCACCACTCCGACCTGCCGAAGCTCTTCCCCCTGCCGAACGCGCAGCTCGTCGCCGAGACCGGCAAGCCGCTGCAGCTCGACGCGCTGAAGGGCAACGTCGTCGTCTACGACTTCATCTTCACCAACTGCGCGGGAACGTGCCCGATGATGACCGCCGCCATGCGCAAGGTGACGGCGAAAGTCGACAAGCAGGCCCCGGTCCGCTTCGTCTCCATCAGCGTCGACCCCAAGCGCGACACCCCGCCCGTCCTGCAGGCCTACGCGAACCGAGTCCGCAACGACCCCCGCTGGACGTTCCTCACCGGCGACTGGACGACGATCAAGCACCTCAGCGTCGACGGCTTCAAGCTGGCCACCGACGACCAGCTCCTCCACAGCGCGAAGTTCGCCGTCGCCGACAAGAACGGCGTCGTGCGCGAGTACGTCAGCTCCCTCGAGGACGACGCCGTGGACCACGTGGCGCGGACGGTGAGGGATCTGGCGCGGGAGTAGAATCGAGGCGATGACAACGATTTCCGTCGATGAGCTGGGCAGCCGCGTCGCGGAGCTTCTCCACGGCGACGAACCGGTCATGGTGACTCGAGACGGCGATTCCATCGCGGTGCTCTATCCGATTCGCAACCCGAACGACATCCCACTGGAGATTCGGCGCAAACGCTTCATCGAGCTCACTGAAAAGATCGGAGCGCTCATTCCTCCGGAAGTCACGGATGAAGACATCGAGCGAGACTTTGCCGAGTTTACCAAGCAGCATCGCCGCCGACAGTAACGTACTCCTGAGTGCCGTCGCCAAACGCGCCGCCCGCGCCGTGATGTTGGGTGAAGGTTTGGCGGCCGAGTAGTTTCGCTGCGTTGCGCGGAGTGCGCGAAGCGATCGCTCGCCGGCGCGGTCGTCCCCACGCGCCGGCGAGCATGGAGGCGGAACGATCACGCCGTCACGAGCTCCTTCGGCGCGGGCGTGGTGCCGGCGTCCTCATGCTTGGCGCGGTGGTTGATGGTCTTTTCGACGACGCGCTGCATCTCGTTGACGTAGGGGAGGAGTCCCGCTCCGTCGGGATGCTTGGCGTGGCGCTTCGACCACTGGTAGGTCTGCAGGGCGTCGATGGCGGCGTCGGCGAGTTTGCTGTCGATCGCGAAGTCGATCCGCGAGGCCATGACGGCGATGCGCTGGGCGAGCGGCCGGAGATCGTCGCGGAAGGCCAGCGCCGTCCGCCCGGCGTCGACGTCGAAGAGCTTGCGCGTGCGCAGTGGCTCGTAATTCGTGACCGCGGCGATGGTCGGTGACACGAGCTCGCCGGCGAAGCGGGCGTTGGCGCGGACGGTGGTCTTCCGCGCCGCGTCGACGTCCGGGTATTCGGCGATGAGCGCGTCGAGCTGGTCGAGCAGCGCCGAGATTTGCGTGGCAACATCAGTGGTTGGTGAGGGGGCAGTGGTGTTCGCAGTCTTTGTCATGGGTTCTCTCTTTCTTCTACCGAGCGAAAAGGGACGACGCTCTATTGGACTCCTCCTCCGCCGCCGGGGAAACGGCGTGCACGCGCAACGGTGACGACCGTCACGACGAGCACGTGCGCGAGCCCACGATGGAGGGTCGTGAGACGGGAAAGGAAGGCCGTGGCCTTCGCTCGGAAGCTCGCGGCCTTCCTCCGGAGTGTCGAGACATACGAATCGAAGGTCGCGAGACCCTCCCCGGCACCTGTGGAGACTGTCCGGCAGTGTCGCGAGCTTCCAGGCGAAGGTCGCGAGCTTGCCGGCGCAGCTCGCGAGCATGAAGGGTAAGGTCGAGAGATGGCCGGCGAAGCTCACGAGCTTGGCAGGGAAGGCCGAGGGATTGCGGGCGAAGCTCGCGAGATGGGAACGGAGGGTCGCGAGACCCCGGCCGCATCTCGCGAGCTTGGAAAAGAAGGCCGCGAGACTCCCGGCCAAGCTCGTGAGCCTCGGCAGGCAGCTCTCGCCCCTCGAAGCGAAGCTCGACTCGCGCGTGTGCACTATGGCAACGGCCCGAACGCGGTGTCCGGCGAGTCCGTGGCAAGGTACGCTCGCAGCCGATCGAGAAGATCGACGGTGACGGTGCGCTGTTCGACACACGTTCGCAGATAGGTGATCGCGTCGGCCTGATGGACCGGCACCTGCGCGTTCGTGAAGATGTCGACGAGCGAGCGAGCCAGCTGCTCGGCCTCGTCCCATTCCTGCCGCCGGATGTGAAGCTCGACCAGGTCCAGACCGGCGCTCCCTGCAGCAGTTGTCATATGCAGGGCGTTGAAGTCCGCCGCAACGGCGCGCAACTCCGCGAATGCCTCGGCGTCGTGGCTCTGACGCATCAGCAGGTGTCCGAGCGACCAGCGCACGCGGACAATTTCCGCCGGCAATCCAAGCTCCTGATAAAGCGCGATGGCTCGTGCCGCGGAGCGCCGTGCCGCCTCGGGCCGGTCGAGACGGACGTCGCATTCGGCGATGTTCGCGTGAAGCCGCGCCACAAGTTCTCGCTCACCCCGGCTGTCGAAATACTCCGTGAGCGCCGCGTAGATTCCGCGGGCCTCATCGACCTGTCCCTGTTCGCAGAGCACGCT
>JBKOUP010000364.1:0-17368 GCA_046723495.1 Acidobacteriota bacterium | reverse complement strand
CGCTCGGGCGCTGCGCCTACGAGCTCGGTGACTTTTCCTCTGCTGTACAGCACTTTCATCGGAGTATTCAGTCCTTCCGGGAGCTCGGCATGACAGCAGAGGCGCTTCGACCGCAGTGGGGCTTTGCGCTCGTGACCCTCGGCTCCGGTAAAGCGGCGGAAGCGTTGGCGCGGTTCGACGAGGTGCGTAATGGCTTTCGCGAAAGAAAGATGCTGAGCGACGAGGCCCTCGTCTCACTCGACATGATGGATGCCCTAGCGGCGCTCGGCCGCGACGCCGAGATCGTCGCGTTTGCGGGCGAGATCATCGAGAGCTTTACCGGCGCGGGCATGCTGACCAGCGCCCTCACGGCCTTTGCGTATCTGAAGGAAGCGGCGACGCGCGGCACCGCTACGCCGCAACTGATTGAGCACGTTCGGCAGTTCGTCACCCGCTTGCAGCGAGAACCTGCCCTCCTCTTCTGTCCTCTGGACAAAAATCTCTAAGAAATCCGGCTCTCGTGTAACCCCGCCAAACACGAGGGCGCCCTCCGACATCCGCGCCGGCGCAAATCGCCGGCGACGAGGGAGGGCTTATGCGAAGTGTTTCCAAACGACTGGCTGTAATCACGCTTCTTTTCTTGTTGGCCTCCGAGGGCGCATTGGCGGCACCACGAGACGATGATGGCAGGTGGGCTGGCGAGCGTGGTTGGGGCGCACGAATCAAGCATCTAATCGTCAGAATTTTCGACCAACTCGGTGGGCCGAAGCCTTAGCGTTGGGTCAGTTCCGGACCCGGCGTATGGAAAAAGTGCCCTCGAAGCCATATCCAAGGGTAGGGCTCGCGTCCCTGTGCACACTCCATGATCAGGAAAGTGCTGCCACGAATGAAGCGCGGCACGTTCACATGACATGGAAACGACGATCTTCACCCTTCGCGATCGCCGGCGTCTGGAACGCGCCGCCGACCACTACCTGCGCCGGTGTTATCGCGATCGGACGGCAGCCCGGGTCACGGAATTCGCCGCCGTTCTCAACTACACCCAGCCATACCTGACCCGCCTCGTAGCGGCGCTCACCGGTCTGTCAGTCCGGGACTATCTGCGCCAGCGACAGTTCAAATACGCGGCCTATCTGCTCGAGGCAACGCCCCTTTCCATCCGCGAGGTGGCAGTCGCCAGCGCCTTCGGTACCGCGTCCACCTTCTACCGCTGCTTCGCCGCAGCCTACGGCAGCACGCCATCCGAATACCGCCGAAATGTCATGAAATGCGACACGAATAAAAAATTCATCTCCATCGCTGCCGTGACGGCCATGCCGTTCGATGAGGTTATGAAATGCGAGTAGACAAGCGTTCTACGTCGCCCTATCGTGTCTGGCATTCATGCCGGAACAACATAGGAGCACCCCTCCGCAGGAGCGTCTAAGATTGCTCTCCGTCGTCGAGTGGTCCCGGTTGCCCTTGCGCGAACGCGTCGCAGATCGCCTCGCTGATCTGAGGTTCGACGCGGACGATCTTCTGGACATGTGCAGTGCTGAGGAAGCGAGACAGGACTTTGCCTGGCTCGAACGGGACATCCGTCGCGTCTACGAGCGAGTCAACGAACTGATGTATCGAGTTACCGAATGAGCGCGATTATGGCGACTGGCACGGGACCGAAGTCTCGGACAAGCCGCGCACCGGATAGAGCGGCATCTCTGTTCGAGCAGGACTCTTGTAGAATATGGACAGCGGCTCTCACCATTGCCGCGTCCCGTGCCAGTCGTCGCCAACCGCGGTTACGTTGCGGAAGTCACTCATTCTCGTGCACGTGCACACGGCCGCTAGACCATGACTGACCGCGCCCGGAACAGCGGTTCGGCGAGCAGCGGGTCGCCGGCGACGACGGCGGCGGCGCGCCGCCGCGGCGCGTTGTAGAAGAGGCGCCAGGCGGTGTCGGCGTCGATGCGTACCGACGTCGTCGGCGACTCGACCGCGCCTTCGTACAGCACCCACCGATCGTCTTCGCGGCGCAGCGTCCACGCCTCTCCGTCGATGGTGATCGACACCGTCGTCCCCTCCGCTGCCTCGAGCGACGCGTACGCGCGTGGGAGCGCGCGGACGCTGAAGTCGAGCAGCGGCGCGAGCCAGCGCGCCACCAGCAGCGGCGGCGCAGCGACGGCGTCGCGGATCTGCATCTGGTGGTGCCACCACTCCGTGTACTCGCGGCCCGTGTCCATCCAGTTTTCGGATTCCGCCTCGCCGGCCCAGGCCACGCCGATCGTCGCCGGCGCATGCGGATCGAGCGATTCGAAGTACGCGGAGACGCGGCCGCCGGCAATCTCGAGGAGATCGGCGATCACCGCGGTGCTGTGGCGCTTCCAGTAGGCGACGCCGGTCGCATTGAGATCGTTGATGATGGCCACGATCTCCTCATACGTCGGCGTCGCGCCGGCCTTGACCCCCGACAGCCGGCGCAGCATGCCGTCGAGCAGATGCGCGGCGACGTCGCGCACGCGCCACGCGCCGGCCACCGTCGGCAGCTCCCACTGCTCGGGCGTGAGGCCGCGCAGCACTGCGATCAGCTCGCGATGCAGCGGCGCGAAGAGCTCGGCAACGTAGCGCGGCGATGGCGGAGTCAGCGGCATGTCGAGCGACATCTTGCCTCGACCGCCCCATCCTGCGATACTGCCCGTCTCATGACGCACATCCGCTTCTTCGGCTTTACCAGCGACATCGGAGCGGGTCTGCCCAGCGTCTAGAGAAAACACACGCAAAGCAACGACGCCCGCTCCCGAGCAACCGGGAGCGGGCGTTTTGCTTTTTGGAGGAACGATGAGCGAACAGGTTCGAGTGGCGTATCAGGGCGAGCGCGGCGCGTTCAGCGAAGTGGCGGCGCGGCGGCTCCTCGGCAATGAAGTCACGGCGGTGCCGTGTCATTCCTTCGAGAGCATGTTCGCCTCCGTCACCGGCGGCGACGCGCACTGCTGCGTAGCCCCGATCGAGAACAGCCTGGCCGGCTCGATCCACCGCAACTACGACCTCCTGCTCGACTCCGGCCTGACCATCGCCGGGGAGACGAACTTGCGCGTCGTGCACAACCTCATCGCCCCGCGCGGCGTCGCGCTGGGCGCGCTGCGCCACGTCTACTCGCATCCCGTCGCCCTCGCGCAGTGCACGCGTTTCCTGGCCGCCCATCCCGAGCTCGAACCGGTGCCGGTGCACGACACCGCCGGCGCCGTGCGCATCATCGTCGAGCAGGGGACCGGCGAGGCCGCGGCCATCGCCTCCGACACCGCCGCCGAGATCTACGGCGCGCAGGTGCTCGAGCGCGCCATCGAGGACAACGCCCAGAACTTCACGCGCTTCCTGCTGCTCCTGCCGTCCGAAGGGCAGCGGCCCGAGCTGCGCGAGGCGGCCCGGCGGTGGAAGACGTCGCTGGTCTTCCGCACCGAGAACAAGCCGGGCGCGCTCTTCCGGGCCCTCGGCGCGTTCGCCATCTTCGACATCGACCTCTGCAAGATCGAGTCGCGCCCCGTCGAAGGGCGGCCGTGGGAGTACTCGTTCTATCTCGACATCGTCGGACAGCGCGAGGACCCCGCCATCGCCCGCGCCCTCGCCAACCTCGGCGAGATCGCGGAGATGGTCAGGGTCCTCGGCTCGTATCCGACGCGGTGGTGATCAGAAGCGCAGGCCGATGAACGCCGTAAGGCGGAGTCAAACCGGAGGGCGCAGGGCGGAGGGCGCAGGGCGCAGATGATTTCCTGCCACTGCACGTGCAGTCGCGAGAACACCACCTGCGCCCCGCCCCCTGCGCCCTGCGCCCTATTTCAGAACCTTAGTCCGAGGGCGATGCCGCCGGACTTGAAATCCTTGATCTTGTAGTAGCGGCCGTCGATGTACGGCTTCAGGCCGCCCATCTTCCACGCCGCGCCGGCGTCGACGTTGTAGCCCCATTCGCTGTCGTGCACGCCCTGGAACTCGGCGTAGGCATAGGTCGGTCCGGCGCCGATCCAGTAGGCCGTTCCGCCGCTGTCGGTGCGGAGATCGAGGTTGCCGCTGACGGCGTAGAAGTTGACGCCGTTCTTGCGCGTGTAGTCGACGTTCGGGGCGAAGGCCACCGGCCCGATCGGCCACTGCGCGTCGACGCCGACGATCCAGTTCTTCAGATCGCCCCAGAAGTAGCCGCCGTGCACGCCGAAGTCGGCGGCCGTCGCTGCGATGGAGGTCAAAGCGATGACAAAAGAGAGGAGGAGGACCCGGCACTTCATGACTGCGGACTCCTTCGCCCAATGGGCGCATTCAATGCGCTACGATCCCGCCGTATGAAGCGACTCCTCCTCGCTCTAGCGGCCGGGCTCGCCGCGCTGTCGTCGTTCGCCGCCACGGTCCATGTTGACGCCTCCGAGGCGCGCCGTGGCGTGTTCCACACTTCTATCACAATTCCGGTGAAAAGCGGGCCCTTCAGTTTCATCTACCCGAAGTGGATCCCGGGCGAGCACACGCCGACCGGGCCGCTGATGCAGATGGCCGGGCTACACGTCCGCGCCGGCGGGCGGGAAATTCCGTGGACGCGCGACGTCGTCGACATGTTCGCCTTCCACGTCGACGTGCCGCCGGGCGCCGACGCGATCGAGGTCGCCTTCGACTACCTCTCGCCGTCGTCGACGTTCGGCGCCGGCTACGGCGAGTCGGCGAACGCGACACAGAACCTGCTGCTGCTCCTGTTCAACCACGTGATCGTCTATCCCGCGGGCGCGCGCAGCGACGACGTGCAGTTCACCGCCACGGTCCGCCTGCCGAGCGGATGGAAGTTCGACACGGCGCTGCCGATCGCGAAGCAGGACGGCGAGCGCATCGACTTCGCGCCGGTCTCGCTGACGACGCTCGTCGATTCGCCGCTCGTGGCCGGTGCGTACATGCGCGAGGTGCCGGTGGGCGACGACGGCCGCGAGCACGTCACGATCACGGCCGACTCCGCGCAGGCGCTGGCCATGAACGACGCCCGCATCGCCAACGTGCGCAATCTCGTCGCCGAGGCCGACGCGCTCTTCGGCGCGCGGCACTACCGGCGCTATACCTGGTTCGTCACGCTCAGCGATCGCATCGAGCCGCAGGGCCTCGAGCACCACGAGTGCACGGACATCCGCTACGACGAGCACGGCCTCACCGATCCCGACGCCACGGCACGCTCGATCACGATCCTCTCGCACGAGTTCGTGCATTCGTGGAACGGCAAATACCGCCGGCCCGCCGGCCTGGCCACGCCGAATTACCAGGACCCGATGCACGGCGATCTCCTCTGGGTCTACGAAGGGATGACGCGCTACCTCGGCGATTTCATCCTCACGGCGCGCAGCGGCATGCGCACGGCGGCCGAGGACCGCGAGTTCATCGCCTGGGTGGCGGGCAACCAGGAGCGCAACCGGCCGGGACGCAACTGGCGGCCGCTCGTCGACACCGCCACGGCCGTCTCGTCGATCAGCGCCGCGCCCGGCGAGGACGTGCCGTACCGCCGCAGCCTCGACTACTACGACGAGTCGGGCCTGATCTGGCTCGACGCCGACACGATCATCCGTGCGAAGAGCGGCGGGAGGAAGTCGATGGACGACTTCGCGAAACTGTTCTTCGGACCGCCGTCGTCCGCGCCGACGGTGAGGCCGTACACGCGCGACGACGTGATCAACGCCCTGAACGCGATCGTGCCGAACGACTGGCGGGCGTTCCTCGACGAGCGCATCTACCGAATCGCTCCGCATCCGCCGTCGATCGACGCCAGCGGCTGGCGCCTCGTGTACGACGACGCGCCGAACACGTACGCCGCGCTGCGCGAGCGCACCGGGAAACAGATCGACGCCAGCTTCTCCCTCGGCATGTGGGTGAAGAACGACGGGACGATCGCCGACGTCGTCTACGGCTCGCCCGCGTCGCTGGCCGGCCTCACGCCGAGGATGAAGATCACGGCGGTGAACGGCCGCAAGTTCGACGGCGACGTGCTGCGCGAGGAGATCCGGGCGAAGAAGCCGATCGACGTCTTCGTCGAGCAGGGCACGTTCGCCGGCAAGTTCCACATCGACTACAGCGGAGGAGAGCGCTTCCCGCACCTGCAGCGCATCGAGGGAACGCCGGACGTGCTGAGCGGGATCATGCGGCCCCGTCGCGCCGCCGTCCCGGCGGCCGGCACGGCGGCGTCCCCGCCGCCGCGTTAGGGGACGCTCAAGGATTCTTCCGCAGCACCAGGTACTCAATGGCGCTGTTGCCGACCATCAGATCCTTGAAGAGATCGAGGTCGATCGTGTCGGGTTTCCAGTCGCCCTTCGCGCCGCGGATCCGTTCCCCGACGAAGTGCACCTTCGTTCCGGCAATCGAGATCGTCGCGTCTTCTTCGAGCTCTTCGCCGGTCGAGGCGGTGACGCGAAAGACGGCGCGAAAGGTGTGCGGGTTGATGCGCTCGCCGACGACGAGAGTCCCGTCGAGGGTCACGCAGGCGAAGCTGGCCCAGCGCACGAGCTTCCACGCGCCCGGCAGCATCTTTACGAACTCCTCGGCGAAGCGGCCCTCCGGGATGCGCTCGGCGTTTTCCGCCTCCAGGTGCGTGTACTGAAGCTTCACCGGCGTTTCGAACGTCACATCGAACATCCGGTCGTCAGTGACGTCCTGATTCCGGCAGCGGACTCTCCCCGCGTACCGGCTGCCGCCGCCCTCGATCGAGCCGTCCGTGTCGGTCATGCCGTAGCCATGCGTTTCGCCTGACTCCAGCAGGAACGTCGTCGCCCAATTGTACCTGCCGGAGCCGTCGATGACGATGCGCACGCCGCGGATCTTTTCGGAGCCGCGATAGTCGCCCTGGAGGATGCCTGCGATCGTCTTTTCCGGCAGCGCCGCGTTCGTCATGATCAGATCGACGACGCCGCAGGAGAGATCGTCGGCGCTGAGCGCTTTCTTGTCCGCCGGCCACGCCTCGCGCTTGCGCGCGTAGACGTGCGTGAGCGGGAACTTCTTTCCGTTCACCGTCAGCGTGCCCTTGACCGTGCCGTCGCTCGCGGCCGACAACGGGACTGCGAAGAGCAACAGAGCAAAAAACAAACGTGTGGACGACATCGGCACCTCCTCAAACCACGTGCGCCTCGGCCTCTTCGTGCCGGCGCTGCTCCTCCATCACCATCGCCGAGAGCTCCCGCTTCATGGCGTTGAAATCGGGCGAGCTGACGTCGCGCGGGCGGGGAAACGTCACGTGCACGATTGCTTTGACACGGCCGGGGCGGTAGGTCATCACCACGATGCGGTCGGCGAGGTAAATCGACTCGTCGATGCTGTGCGTGACGAAGAGGATCGTCTTCTGCAGCTCGAGCCAGATGCGGAGCAGCTCGTCCTGGAGGTTCCGCCGGGTCAGGGCGTCGAGCGCGCCGAAGGGCTCGTCCATCAGCAGGATCGGGCTGTCGAGGGCGAGCAGGCGGGCGATGGCCACGCGCTGGCGCATGCCGCCCGAAAGATCCTTCGGAAAGCGCTCGGCGAACTCGGAGAGGCGCAGCTTCGCCAGCAGGGCGTCGACTTTCGCGCGGATGCCGCTCTCGCCGCGCATCTCCAGGCCGAAGGCGACGTTCGCGCGCACGCTCATCCACGGGAACAGCGCGTACTCCTGAAAGACCATGCCGCGGTCGGGGCCGGGCTCGACCACCGGCTTGCCGTCCGCGAGGATCTGGCCCGTCGTCGGCGCGACGAAGCCGGCCACCGCGTTCAGCAGCGTCGACTTCCCGCAGCCCGACGGGCCGAGGAGGCAGACGAATTCGCCGCGGGCCACGTCGAGGTCGATGTCGTCGAGGGCCGCGATCTCGCCGAAGGACTTCGTCACCGCGCGGATGGAGATCACTTCGACTCCAGGCCGCGGTGCCAGCGGAGGAGGTAGTCCGACAGCCGCGCCAGCGCGGCGTCGATGCCGAGGCCGAGGAGGCCGATGGTGATCATCCCGGCGATGATCTTGTCCGACCAGAAGAACTCGCGGGCCTCGAGGATGCGGTAGCCGAGGCCGTTGTTGACGGCGATCATCTCCGCGACGATGACGACGATGAAGGCCACGCCGAAGCCGACGCGGATGCCGGTCATGATGTGGGGCATGGCCGCGGGAACGACGACGCGGAAGAAGAGCGCGCGCTTGCTCGCGCCGAGGTTGCGCGCGGCGCGGATGTAGATGGCGTCGACGCTGCGCACGCCGGCCACGGTGTTCATCAGCACCGGGAAGAACGCGCCGAGGCTGATGAGGAAGAACGCCGGCGGGTTGCCGAGGCCGAACCAGAGGATGGACAGCGGCACGTAGGCGATCGGCGGGATCGGCCGCAGCACCTGCAGCACGGGGTTGAGGAGGCCGTAGACCTTTTTGCTCGCTCCCATCGCCAGCCCGAGCGGGAGCGCCAGCGCCGTGCCGATGAGAAAGCCCGTCATGACGCGGTAGAGGCTGGAGACGGCGTCGTGCGGGAGCTCGCCGGACCTGGCGTAGTCGATCCATTTGAGGAGCACGCGCGACGGAGAAGGAAGGATGATGGGGTTGATGAGGTGGGCGCGGGAGAGGGATTCCCAGATGAGGAGGAGAGTTACGGGGACGGCGATGGCGCGGAGGAGGCGCATGGCCGTTACGAATGCAGAATGCAGAATGCAGAATGCAGAATGGCTGCGCTTCTAATTCTGCATTCTGCATTCTGCATTCTGCATTTCCCCAAGATCATTTCGCCTTCAAACTCTTCTTCGCAGCCGCAAGTAGATCCGTCCGCACCCACTCTCCCGCCTTCGGCGGATGTTCCATCCTTCCCACCCCGTACAAAACCATCAGGTCCGTCGTGGCCTGAACGTGCTGCGGCGTGATGTCGTACGTGAACGCGGCGTTCTGCATGGCGTCGCGGTACTCCTCGTGCGTCAGCTGGCCTTTGAACACCTGCTCGCGCACGTACTTTTCGGCGAAGTCGGGATGATCGAGGAAGTACTTCGTGGCGTCGACGAAGCACTTCAGCACGCGCGCGGCCACGTCGTGCTTCTTGTCGTACATCTCCGCCGTCATCACCAGCGCGCGCACCGGCTCGCCCATCGGCGTGTCGTAGGGGCGCACGATCTCCTTGCCGAAGCCTTTGCTGATCGCCTGCGTCGACTGCGGCTCCGACTGGCACATGGCGTCGATGTTCTTGTTCAGCAGCGCGCCGTTGAGGTCCGCGTAGGCGAGGTAGACCAGGTGCACGTCCTTGTCGCCTTTGTCCGACCACGTCAGGTGGGCCTTGGCCAGCTCGGCCAGGAGGCAGAGCTCCTGCGCGCCGCCGCGGGCCACGCCGACCTTCTTTCCTTTCAGGTCGGCGATGCGCTTCAGGTTGAGATCGGGCCGCCCGACGATGCGCACGCCGCCCTTGGCAAATCCGGCCACGACGTACACCGGCGCGCCGGCGGCGCGGCCGGCGATGGCGGCGTCGAGGGCGCTGGCGGCGATGTCGATGTCGCCAGATAGGATGCCGGGGATGATGTCGAGTCCCTTGGCGAAGATCTTCTCCTCGATCTTCAGCCCGTACTTCGGAGCGATCTCCTTCATGTACCAGACCGCGCCGTAATGCGCGAATTTGAGGTTGCCGAGGCGCACGACGTCCTCGGCGTATACCGAGGTCACCGCCAACGTCGCCAGCACCGCGAAGAGCGCTCTTTTCATCGTCATCCTCCTGCTGAGTCCGGGACTATACTGCGCGCCGAAGGAGCTTTCCATGCGCGCTTTCCGCACGTTCAGCCTGGTCGTCGTGTTCGCCGCAAGCTCGCTCTGGGCGCAGGATGTCATCAAGATCGGCGCGGTCATGCCGCTGACCGGCAAGGAGTCGAAGATCGGCGGCGCCTACAAAGCCGCCACCGAGTACGCCGTCAAGGAAGTCAACGACGCCGGCGGCCTCCAGGTCGGCAAGAAGAAGATGAAGGTCCAGCTGCTGCTGCTCGACGACACCACCGATCCGTCCAAGAGCGCTCAGCTCGTCGAGCAGCTCATCAATCAGGACAAGGTCACGGCCATCATCGGCGGCTACGCCTCGCACCTCGTGCAGGCCCAGAGCGTCGTGCCGGAGCGCTATGGCGTTCCGTACGTCACCGGCGGTGCCGGTGCCAGCGCCATCTACGGCCGCAGCAAATGGGTCTTCGGCACGCTCTCGCCGGTGGAGAAGCTGGCCGAGACGCAGATGGAGTTCTTGAGCGACCTGCAGAAGTCGAAGAAGCTGAAGACCCCGCTGAAGATCGTGCTGCTCAAGGAGAACACCGAGCACGGGCGCGACTTCGAAAAAGGCGTGAAGGACTTCGCGAAGGCCCACCCGAAGGAGTTCTCCGTCATCCTCGACGAGAGCTTCGAGTTGAACGCGCCCGACTTCCGCCCGCTGCTCTCGCGCGTCGAGAACGCCCACGGCGACGTCTTCATGTGCGACGCGCACCTCGAGGACTACATCGCCATGCACCGCACCTACACGCAGATGGGACTCCATCACGACATGGTCACCTACGGAGCCCGCGGCGCCGACGACGCCGCCCGCAAGGCCCTCGGCCCGGCCACCGACTACGTCTTCGCCAGCGGCTGGTGGTCGTCGCTGCTGCCGTACCCGCAGGTGAAGGCCTTCAACGAGAGGTATCAGAAGGCCACCGGCAGCGCGCCGCAGTGGTACCACGCCGCGGCGTACGAGACGGCGCGGGCGCTCTTCGCCGCGATCCGCAACGCCGGCTCGCTCGACAAAGGAGCGATCCGCAACGCGCTGGCGAAGGTCGATCTGAAGGATTCGATCCTCCCCGGCGGCGAGCTGAAGTTCAGCCCGACGGGGGAGGCGGTGCTGCCCTTCGTCGTCACGCAGAACAAGCCGGGCGGGAAGCTCGACCTCGTCTGGCCGAAGGCGGCGAAGACGGGGGATCCGGTCGCGCCGATTCCGAAGTGATCTCCGTCCTCCTCAACACGCTCTTAGCAGCCGGGCTGTACGCGACGATGGCGTACGGCCTGGCCATCATCTACGGCGTGATGCGCATCATCAACCTTGCTCACGCGGGGGTGATGATGCTCGGCGCCTACGCAGCCTTCACGCTCTTCTCGCGCTTCGGTCTCGATCCGTTCGTCGGCCTCGTCGTCATCGCTCCGCTCTTTTTCCTCTTCGGCGTCGTCATGTACGCGGCGGTCGGGCAACGCATCGCCGGCGCGGGGGCGACGCCGTCGATCGAGTCGCTGCTCGTCCTCTTCGGCGTCTGGCTCGTCCTGCAGAACGTCGCCTACGTCATCTGGACCGGCGACACGCAGTCGATCCTGACTGCTTACACGATGAAGTCGATCAAAGTCGCCGGCGTGCGCCTCGGTGTCCCGTCGGTGCTCGTCTTTCTGGCCAGCGTGGCCTCGCTCGTCTTCCTCAACGTCCTGCTCAAGCGCACCTACCTCGGCAAAGCGATCCGCGCGGTCACGCAGAACCGCGACGCAGCGCTGCTCTCCGGCGTCAACGCGGGCCGGATCTCCGCGATCGCCTTCGGCCTCGGCAGCGCCTTCGCGGGAATCGCCGGGGCGATGCTGGCGACGCTCATGGCCTTCACCCCCGACTTCGGCCGCAGCTTTCTCTTGAAGTCCTTCTGCATCATCGTCCTCGGCGGGATGGAGAGCGTCACCGGCGTGGCCGTCGGCGCGCTCGTCCTCGCCGCGCTGGAGAACGGACTCGGGGCCTACACCTCGGTGCCGACGTCGCTGCAGGACGCAGTCAGCTTCGCGCTTCTCTTCATCGCCCTCGTGGTTTTCCCGCAAGGGCTGCCGAGCCTCTTCGCGCGATTCGAGCGGAGGGCGGCCATCCGGTGAAGATCGCGGCGCCATTGCTGTGGCTCGCCGCGGCGATCTTCGCGCTCACCGCGCCGCTGTTCCTCGAGCGCGGGCCGCTCAACGACCTCTGGAACCTCGCCTTCGCGGTGATCCTCGCCGCCGCCTGGAACCTCCTCGGCGGCTTCGCCGGGCAGGTCTCCCTCGGCTACTCCGCCTTCATCGGCATCGGCGCGTACACGACCGTGCTGCTGTCGCTGAAGGATTGGAATCCGTTCGTGACCCTGCCGCTCGGCGCGCTCATCGCCGCGATCTTCTCCGTCATCATCGGATTGCCGGCGTTCCGCCTGCGCGGCCCATACTTCACGATCGCGACCATCGGTGTGGCCGAGGCCATTCGGGTGACCGCGTCGACCGTCGAGTTCACCGGCGGATCGAGCGGCCTGCGCATGCCCGCCGCCTCCTTCGACTTCAACGCCAACTACTTCGCCATGGTCGGCCTGGCCATCGTCACGGTGCTGATCGCCGCGTGGGTGAAGCGGAGCGCCTTCGGCCGCGCCCTTGCCGCGATCAGGCAGGACATCGACGCGGCCGAAGCCGTGGGGGTGAATTCGACGCGATTCAAGCTTGCCGCGCATGCGCTGTCGGCGGCGCTCGTCGGCATCGCCGGCGGACTTTACGCGATCAACTTTCAATACATCTCGCCGGCCTCGGTTTTCGATTTCCGATTGAGCCTGAGCATCGTGCTGATGCCGATCATCGGCGGCGTCGGCACGATCGCCGGCCCGATCTTCGGCGCGCTCATCGTCAGCACGCTGCAGATCAAGCTGCTGACCATTCCGGCGCTGCGCGACTCCTTCCTCTTCGTCTACGGCGGGCTGCTGATCGTAGTCATGCTCTTCGAGCCGCAGGGATTCGTCGGCCTCGGTCGGCGCCTCGGGAGGCTCGTCCATGCTTGAAGTCCGGCGGCTCACGAAGCGCTTCGGCGGCCTGCTCGCCCTCTCCTCGGTCGACTTCGACGTCAACGAGGGCGACGTCTTCGGCATCATCGGCCCGAACGGGGCGGGGAAGACCACGCTCTTCTCCTGCCTCGTCGGCGCGCTGCGTCCGACCGCGGGCGAAGTGCGCTTCCGCGGCGAGCGCATCGATCGCTTGTCGAACCCCGCCGTCGTCAAGCGCGGCATCGTGCGCACGCATCAGATCGTCCGTCCGTTCCGGGCCATGAGCGTCGCCGAGAACGTCGCCGTCGCGGCGTACTTCGGCGCGGGGCGCCGGCGCGGCGCCGACGCCGAGCGCCGCGTGCGCGAGATCCTCGAGCGCACCAGCCTCGCCGACGTCGCCCAGTCGCAGGCGGGGACGCTGACGATCGGGCAGCTCAAGCGGCTCGAGATTGCCCGTGCGCTCGCCACCGAGCCGCGCGTCATCTGCCTCGACGAGGTCATGGGCGGGCTGAACCCGTCGGAGATCGTCGGAGCGATGGCGTTGATCCGCTCGATCCGCGACTCCGGCGTGACGGTGCTGATGATCGAGCATCACGTGCACGCCGTCGTCGGCGTGTCGAATCGGATTCTCGTTCTCAATTTCGGAGAGAAGATCGCCGAGGGGACGCCGCACGAGGTGCTGCGCGATCCTGCCGTCGTGGCTGCGTACCTCGGGGATGCCACGCCGGCGATGGAGGAAGACTGAATGAGCGGATGCGAGACGCATCCAAGACGGCCGGCGAGACGCCAGCGCGACGAGGAAGACTGAATGCTCTCCGTCGAAAACATCGACGTCTTCTACGGCAACGTCCAAGCCCTCTGGGACGTCTCGCTGCGCGTCGAGACCGGCGAGATCGTCACCATCGTCGGCGCGAACGGCGCGGGAAAGACCACGACGCTGCGCGCCATCGCCGGGCTGCTCAAGCCGCGGCGGGGGACGATCTCCGTCGACAACGTCCACGTCAGCGGCATGGCGCCGAACGCGATGGTCCGGCGCGGCGTCGTCCTCATCCCCGAGGCGCGGCAGCTCTGGCCGGCCATGACCGTGATGGAAAATCTCGAGATGGGCGCGTACGTCCGTGCCGCGCGAACGCAGCGGCACGAGACCCTGCGGCGCGTCTTCGCCATGTTTCCGATCCTGGAGAAGCGCGCCAGGCAGAAGGCCGGCACCCTCTCCGGCGGCGAGCAGCAGATGTGTGCGATCGGACGCGGCCTCATGGCCTTGCCGCGGATCCTGCTCCTCGACGAGCCGTCGCTGGGCCTCGCGCCGCTGCTGGTGCGGGAAGTCTTCGCATCCTTAAAGATGATCCGCGAGCAGGGGGTGACGGTCGTGCTCGTCGAGCAGAACGTTCCCCACGCCCTGGCCCTCGCCGACCGCGCCTTCGTCCTCGAGACCGGGCGGGTCACCCTCTCCGGCCCGGCCGCGGAGCTGGCCCGCGATCCCCGAGTTCATGACGCCTACCTTGGCGTCTGATGTCATAATCAGCCCAACAAATCGTCCCTCCCCAACGTGTCGGCCATCACTCGCGCCTGGTTTTAGTGTCACTCAGCCGTCGTGCAACATGTTGTTCCATCGTGGCCATCATTAGGAGGATCGATGAGATTAGCTTCGAAGGGACTCCTTCTTTTCGCGGTCTTCGCGGCACTGGCCTTCCCGCTGCTCGCTGAAGAGCCCGCATCGGACACGCCCTTATCCGATTCCACGGTCGCGGCCGCCTCGGATCCGGCGCCGGCGCCGCAGACGACGCCCCCCGCCGAGCCGAAGAAACCGGCCCCTCCGCCCAGCGGCGCTCAGATCAAAGTCAGCGACAATGTCAACATCAAATTCGGCGTCCTTCTCCAGCCGCAGGCCGACTTCCTGGAGAATTCGAGCGGCGGAACGATCGAGAACTTCTGGGTCCGGCGGACGCGCTTCATCGCCTCCGGCCAGGTCGCGAAGAACGCCTACTTCTTCTTCCAGACCGAGAACAACCGCCTCGGCGGCGCGGTCAACGGCGCCGCCAAGAGCACCGGCGGCTTCCAGACCACCGACGCCGTCATCGAGTACCGCTATTCGAAGCCGCTCAATCTGTGGGCCGGACTCATCTATCTCCCCACCTCGCGTGAAGCGCTGAAGAGCAGCGCCACGGAGTTCATGATCGACGTCAACTCCTACGCCTACACGGCCACGACCGCGCTGGCCGGCACCGGCGGCCGCGACACCGGCTTCATGCTTCGCGGCTACGCGATGAACGACAAGCTCGAGTACCGCGCCGGCCTCTTCCAGGGCCTTCGCGATGCCACGTCGCGCAACTTCTTCCGCCGCATCGTCCGCGTGCAGTACAACTTCTTCGACACCGAGCTCTACAACTTCCCGTCATACCCCGGCACCTACTTCGGCACGAAGAAGATCGTCGCCGCTGGCGTGGCCTGGGACAAGCAGAACCAGTACAAGGGCCCGACCGCCGACCTCTTCATCGACTGGCCGACGAGCTTCGGCTGCATCAACAACAACAACACTTTCATGCGCCTCGACGGCGGCAAGTTCGTGACCGCGCTGTCCGGCGAGAGCAACATCTTCGTCAGCGACCTCGGCCTCTACTTCAAGCACGCCAAGCTCGGCCCGTGGCTGCGCTGGGAGCAGCGGAAATTCGAGCAGCCCAACGGCGCCAAGAGCGAGAAGCGCTACGTCGTCGGGATCAACTGGTACCCGTACGGCAGCAACTTCAACATCAAAACCGGATACGGCCGGCTCAAGCCCGACGTCGGCCGCGAGGCGAACCAGTTCACCGTGCAGATGCAGTTCTTCTACTTCTAAGGGGGAAGTGAAGATGAAACGACTCATCGTTCTACTCATCGCAGTTGCTTTGATCGTCCCCGCCGCGCACGGCGCGACGAAGGTGAAGATCGGCTTCATCAACTCCATCACCGGTCCGGAAGCCCCGATCGGCGAGAACCTGACCAACGGCGTCACCCTGGCCATCGAGGACCTCAAGAAGCAGGGCATCGACGTTGAGCTGATGAAGGAAGACGACACCGGCAAGCCCGAGAAGTCGATGGCCGCGTTCGAGAAGCTGTCGACGCAGAACAACGTCGCCGGCGTGGTCGGCCCGTACACCTCGCAGTGCGCCGCGGCGGTCTCGAAGCTCTCCGAGAAGTACAAGACGCCGCTAGTGATCCCGGTCTCGTCGAAGGAAGAGATCACCAAGCAGGGACTGAAGTACGTCTATCGCCTCAGCGCCACCACCGAGGACTACGCCACGATCCTCCTCAGCATGGCCCAGGTCCTCGGTCCGAAGAACAAGACCGTAGCCATCCTCAACGAGAATACGGACTTCGGCAACTCCGGCGCGAAGTCGGCGAAGGACTACGCGGCCAAGCACGGCCTCACCGTCGTGGCCGAGGAAGCGTACGCGCGCGGCACGCCGGACTACCGCGGCACCCTGGCCGGCATCAAGGGCAAGAACCCCGACCTCGTCTTCATGGTCTCGTACGTCGCCGACGCCATCCTGCTCATGCGCCAGTCGCGCGAGATCGGCCTCACCCCGCACGCGTTCCTCGGCGCCGGCGCCGGCTTCGCCACCGTGCAGTTCGCGAACGAGAAAGACATCTCCAACAACGTCTTCTCCAGCACGCAGTGGACGAAGGACGTGAACTGGCCGGGAACGAAGGAGTTCTTCAACCGCTACGTGAAGGCCTTCGGCAAGGAGCCGACCTATCACGCCTCGACCGCGTACGAGTCGATGATCATCCTGGCCCAGGAAGCGGCGAAGGCCAAGGGCGACCGTGAGAAGCTCAAGCTCAACCTGAAGAAGGGCAAGTGGAACGGCATCATGGGCGAGGTGGCCTTCATCGACTACAGCGGCTACACGAACCAGAACCACCATCAGATGCTCGTCGAGCAGATCCAGAACGGCAAGCACGAGACGGTGTGGCCTCCGAAGTTCGCGGGCAAGAAGCCCGTGTATCCTTTCCCCGGCTGGGCCAAGTAAGACGGTAGGGGCGCACAGGGTGCGCCCCGCGCACATTCGACCATGAGCATCCTGATGCAATCGCTGATCAGTGGAATACTGATCGGCGGCGTTTACGCGCTCATCGGCATCGGCCTGACGATGATCTTCGGCGTCATGCGCGTCATCAACTTCGCGCACGGCGAGCTGCTGATGGTGGGGATGTACGTGACGTACTACCTCTTCACCCTCGCGCACGTCGACCCGTTCCTCTCGATCTTCGTCGTCGGGCCGGTGCTGTTCCTCTTCGGGGCTCTGCTGCAGAAGGTGTTCATCAACCGCGTGCTCAACGCGCTTCCCCAGAACCAGATCCTCCTGACCATCGGCCTCGGCCTGATCATGAGCAACTCGATCATGCTGGGCTTCACCTCGGACTACAAAATCCTGACCACGAAGTACTCGTCGAGCAGCGTGACCTGGGGCGGCATCAGCATTTCGTCGCCGCTGGTGATCTCCTTCGCCATCACCTGCGCGATCACGGTTGCGCTCTACTGGTTCCTGCTCAAGACCGACACCGGGCAGGCCATCCGGGCCACCGCCCAGGATCGCGAGGCCGCGCGGCTGATGGGGATCAACGTCCGCTGGATGTCGATCCTGGCCTTCGGCCTCGGTTCCGCGCTGGCGGGGACGGCGGGCGCGCTGATCTCGCCGACGTACTACAT
>JBKOUP010000210.1:0-22122 GCA_046723495.1 Acidobacteriota bacterium | reverse complement strand
GAGCGGCCAGGTCGGTCCGTCGACGCAGGCATGGCGCCCCGGCGCAGCGGGGTGGGCGGCGGTGTCGGAGTTCCCGGAGCTGGGGCTGAGCAGCCCGCCGCCGCCACCACCTCCGCCGCCGCCTAAGTGACGAGGCGGAGGTCGAAGCGGAAGGGTTTCGGCGGCGAGAGCTTGATGCGCCGGAAGTCCGCGTGTACGGGGTTGAGCAAGTAGTTGCGTTCGTGCTCGACGATGGCGCTCGGGACGCAAAGCACGGCTGACCGTTCCGAGCGGATCCACTCGTCGCCGATCATTTTCAGCTCAGGCGGCGGCTTTGGATTGGACCAATTCGCGGGTAGCTCGTCGATGTCGACATGGGTGACCAGCGACTCGTCAAACGTGCACGACGCGAGCACAACGAATGCGAGCTGGTCGCGGTCGACATTGGCCATAAACTCCAGAGCGGCGAGCGACGCTGTTGCGGACGTATACACGACCGCGTAACCGGCTGAATTCCACCGTCCGCCCTTCCGGCGCGACCCCTCGCCTCCGAAGGCATCGTCGGCGAATTGCTCGTCGATGAGTCGCCAGGCGGTCAGCACTACGTGTAGACACCATACCGGATTCGTTCGATCAAATCTTCGACTTCACGCGCACCTAGAGCCGTTCGGGAGATCTCGAGCGGCGTGGCGCCCCCGAGCGCGCGTGGCTTGCTCGTCATCCAGCGCGCGGCTCCAGCGCGATTGCCACGGTAGAACTCGAGCACACGCCCAAAAACACGCGCCGCGCGCAGAAGGCGGTCCGATTCTTCGGATGTAAAACGGCCCTGCACCTTCCGGCGTGCTTGTGTTCGCGGTGCGATCTGAATCCAACGTGAGAACGCTTCCGGATCAATTCCTGTGTTGCGCTGCAACTGCTCCAGTGCGCTGTACGGGAGGCCACGTTCGATTCTTGTGACCAATTCAGGCCAATCGCGATCTTTCAAGCCCAACAACATCGCATAGTCGTAGGGGCCGGGTGGACGTTCGAGAGGCTGAACAGCGGTTCGTGCCATGATGCAGCATTGTACCTGCCATCTGGCAAAGCGTCACCGGAAGCTGATCCGTTCCCGTCCCGCCACGGAGAGCACCTCCTCCGCCGCCCGCACCCCGTGGTCCAGCGCCTCCTCGAACAGCGCCACTCCGCTCAGATCCGCGTTCGCGAAATGAATGTTGCGCAGCGGCTCGCTCGCGCGGCGGCGGGCCGGCGAGTTGATGAAGCCCGGGTGGGGGCGGATCATGGCGTGGCCCCAGCGCATCACGTCGAGGCGCTGCGTGAGCGTGCGGATCTCGGGGTGAGCGCGCTCGAGATCCGAGAGCACGACCTCGGCCCACTGCTCGCGGTTCAATGAGAGGAGACGCTCGCGCCCGATGCGGGGATCGCGATCGCAGAAGGCGTAGTAGTACGTCAGCACGGTCGGGCCGTAGTCGGGGCCGCTCTGGTGCGTGGCCACGACGTAGCCGAGCGCGGGGCTCTCGACCAGCACGTTGTCCCAGCAGAGCGGGAAGCCGGCGGACTTCGGCCGGTCCTTCAGGGCCAGGTTCGCCACCAGCCAGGAGCCGTACACGAATTCGTGGACATCGCGCGGGTAGTCGCGGATCACGCGCGCGGCGATGAACTGCGGAGCGGCGAAGACGACGTGCTTGGCGTGGATGCCGCGGGCGTGGCGGCCGTCGCGCGAAACGGCGACGACGTCGACGCCGTTCTCGACCGGCGCGACGCTCACCACGAGCCAGCCGGTGTCGACGCGCGCCGACTTGCCGAGATGCGCGATCAGGCGGCCGTTCCCCTCGGGCCAGGTGATCAGCGGCTCGCTCTCCTTCCCCGGCACGGCTACGCGCGAGGCGAAGTAGAAGACGCCGGCCCAGGCGCTCGTGTCGGCCAGGCGCGCGCCGTAGTCGTCGCGGCAGGCGTAGTCGACCAGCCAGCGGAGACGCGGCGACGTCCAGCGATGCGCATCCATCCACTCCCCCATCGACATCCGGTCGAGGGCCAGCACCTCGGCGTCATCCGAGGCGAGCGCGGACGGGATGGCGAAGGCGCGGCGCCCGCGGCCGTCGCGAAACGCCACCCACTTCGCGATCTCCGCTTCGAACTCGCGGAGCTGGCGCAGGTCGTCGGCGCTGGCGCCGGCGTTGAGGTACAGCCCCTCGTACCAGCGCCCGCGATAGAAGATCCGCTCCTCGGGGTCGCGGACGATGAACTCCTCGGCGGCGGTCGGCGGATCGGTGCTCTCGAGGATTCCCATCTCCGACAGCACGCGCGTCAGCGCGCGATCCTCGCGCAGCGGCACGGGGACGTAGTGCGCCCCCCACGGATAGTTTTTTCCCGAGCGCGACGTGCCGCCGGCGACCTCCTCGAGCTCGAGGACGACGACGTCGTTGAAGTCCGCGTGCTTGAAACGCCAAGCAGCGCCGAGGCCCGCGACGCCGGCGCCGACGATGACGACGTCGTGTGCCGTCCACTCGTTCGGCACGACGTTGTGGGGCGCGCGAAGGCGATGGCCGACGGCGTCGGAGGCGCCGACGATCTCGCCGGGCGGGAGGGAGTGGCGGGATCGCGGAGAGCAGGCAACGCCGAGGAAGGCTAGGAGGAGCTCGCGGCGATTTAGCATGCGGGGGCGGCGGGACGCCGCCGATACGGCCGGCGGGACGCCGGCGCGACTACGACCACTTTTTCCATTCTTCTTCGTAGTACCGAACCAGCGTCTGGTTGTCGAGGCGGTTGATCTCCACCGGCACCGGCCCCGTGTCGGGCGGCATCACGAACATCGACGCCATCGACTGCGCGTCGAGCGAGCGCAGCGGCATCGGCAGGCGCGACGGCGCGGGGAACGGCGTTCGCCGCGCCAGGGCGAAGCCCCAGATCCCGAACGACGGCACCGTCGTCTGGTACGGGCGCACGAAGAGGCCGGCGGCCTCCATCGTCCGGATCACGCACCAGTACGAGCGCCGGGCGAAGAGCGGCGACGTGCACTGCACGGCCACGGCCGCGTCGGGGGCGAGATGCTGGCGCAGCAGGCGGTAGAAATGCGTCGTGAACAGCTTGCCGAGGGCGAAGTTGTTCGGGTCGGGGAAATCGATGATCGCGGCGTCGAAGAGCGAGCGGTTCTCGCCGAGCCAGATCATCGCGTCCTCGTTGACCACGTGCACGCGCGGGTCGGAGAACGAATGGTGATTGAGGTCCGCGAGCGCCGGGAAGGCGCGGGAGAGATTCGTCATCTTCCCGTCGAGGTCGACCAGCGTCACCTCCTGCACGCTCGGGTAGCGCAGCACCTCGCGCAGAGCCAGGCCGTCGCCGCCGCCGCAAATCAGCACGCGGCGCGGCGCATTGGCGATCGACATGGCCGGATGCACGAGGGCCTCGTGGTAGCGGTACTCGTCGGCGGAGGAAAACTGCAAGTTGCCGTTGAGGAAGAGGTGAAAGCCCGACGGCCCGCGCGTGACGACGATGCGCTGGTACGGCGAGCTCGTGGCGTAGACGATCTCGTCGGCGAATAGCTCCTCCTCGCCGAGCGACGTCAGCGTCCTGGCCTGCACGAAAGCGACGACGAGGACGGCGATCACGATCGCGGCGCGCGCGCGCAACGCGCCGCGGCGGCGCGGGATCAGCGGCGCGAGCAGATACGTGCCGTACAGCCCGACGCAGCCGTTCAGGAAGCCGAAGAGGATCGACGTCCGCACCAGTCCGATGCGCGGCACGAGGAAGAGCGGGAACAGCACCGCCGCGAAGAGCGAGCCGAGGTAATCGAAGCTGAGGACGCGGGAGACGAGCTCCTTGAAGTCGAGGTGCTCTTTGAGGATGCGCATCAGGATCGGCAGCTCCAGCCCGACGAGCACGCCGATCACGAAGACGACGAGGAAGAGGAAGAGCTGGAACCACTGCAACCGCGCAAATCCGAAAAAGAGCAGCGGCGCGGAGAGCCCGCCGATCAGGGCCACGGCCAGCTCGACCTCGACGAAGCGCGCGGCCAGGTCGCGCTCGAGATAGCGCGAGAGCCAGGCCCCGACGCCGAGCGCGGAGAGGTACAGCCCGATGATGAGCGAGAACTGCGTCACGGAGTCGCCGATGACGTAGCTCGCCACGGTGCCGGCCAGCAGCTCGTAGACCAGCCCGCAGGCGGCGATGATGAGGACGTTGAGAAAAAGGATCGGGGTTCGATTCATCAGCCGTGGATCGTGGAAGCGATGATGATCGCCAGGCCGAGGATCACCGCCCCGATCACGATGCCCAGCGCCGTGTTCTGGTCGTCCTCGATCTCCTTACGAATCGAGAAGGGGACGAGCTTGGTGATGAGCCAGAACGCGACGCCGAAGACGATCAGGCCGAAGACGGTGTACGCGAGGGTGACCAGGAACGTGTGCAGTGCCGCCGAAGTCAACATCATTTCCCTCCGTGAAATCCGCTGTACCAGAACGAGCGGTAGCCGCCGTGCGAGGCCGACCGCAGCCCTTGCGGGACGTATTGACGATGGGACCGGCCGAGCTCCAGCCCGCGCCAGCCGACGAAGCCGTAGCCGAGGACGATCAGGCTTCCCAGAAGTGCATAGAACGTTCGCATCGCGTCACTCTCCCCCTCAGGTCATTCCTCGTCGTCATCGTCCCGCTTCGTGCCCATCGACGTGTAGCCGGCGTCGGCCCAGCGCGCGCTCTCGAATCGCGTCTTGCGGAAGCCGGAGAAGAACGCCGGGATGGTCACGGCCACGAGCGCCAGCCAGAAATACGGCCAGCGGAAGACCCCTTCCTTCACGACGATCATCACCGGCGGCGGCGTGCTCTTCTCGTCCCACTGCGCCTCCAGGCGCATCGCGTACGACCCTTTCGGCAGCGCGGAGATGTACGTCACCTTCCGCCGGCTCCCCTCGGTCCACTTGCCGTCGTCGTAGCCCTCGTAATACTCGATCGGCAGCTCGAAGCCTTCGATCAACCCGGTCTGCTCGTTGCCGACGTCGCCGCCGATGTAGACCCACGAGTTCGTCACTTGCGAGTATCCCTCGATCTCCAGATTTTTTCCGGAAACCTGGAAGGGCGGCGTAAAGACGACGCGAGTGTTCTTCTGCGTCACGTCGGACGACGGCGGGAGGTTCGCGAAGTCGTAGAGCTGCGAGAAGACCTCGCGCCGCGGCCGGCTGATGGCCAGGATGATGGAGACGGCGAAGACAGCGACCACGAGCATCGCCCAGATGTCGGAGACCTTCCCGCCCGTGTACGGCTGGGTCATCCCGACCTTGGACGGCCGCGGAAGGTCCTTGACGCCGAAGGCTTCCTCGACTTCCTTCACCGGCATGTAGCGCGAGTGCGAGTAGTTGACCTCTTTCGCTTTCTTCGCGCCGGTGACTTCCTTCGACAATCCCTCGGGCGGTGCGATGTAGTCGACCGCACGCACGGTCTCGCCGACCTGCACCTTCCAGTAAAACTCACCGACGACGTACTCGACCGTCGCCTTGGCGTCCTGGTAGATGCGGTACGTCTTGCCCTGATACTCGAGCGACTTCGGATTCTCCTTGATCTCGCCCGCCGCCACCGGATCGACGAAGCTCCAGTGGTCGTCGCTGTCGACGAGCCAGCGGAAGCCCTGGGCCGCGTTGTAGAGGAGGTACTCGGTCCAGTAGTACTTGATGTCGAAGGTGACGCTGCGCTGCATGAAGCCGGCGACGACGTACTCGGTCTCGCCGACTTTGCCTTTGCCGCCGAGGGGGATGAGCGGCTTCGGCCCGTGGGCCTTGAGCACTTCGAGGTACTTGAGGTTCCCCTCGGCGGTGACGTCGTGGACGCCGCCGCAGTTCGGGCAGACGATGCGCTCGGCCTGGTCGGGGGCGACGAGGTTCAGCGGCCCGCCGCAGTTCGAGCAGGAGAGCTTCTCGACCTTGACGCGTCCCTCGCGCCGCGGCTCGAGGTTGATCGAGATGCCGAGGTCCTTGAGCGTAGTCTCCTGTCCGCGGAAGAGCAGCGGCGTGTCTTCGCTGTAGTCGATCGTGGCGAAGTGGCCGCCGGCGCCGGAGAGGTCGGCGTAGTCGTAGGTGTCGCCGGGCTCGACGCGCCAGGGGATCTCGCCCTCGCCGGAGATGAGCGCGGCGGTGCCGATCTCCTGCACGACGAGGTCGCCGAGTCGCCCGCCGACTTCGATCTGCTCGAACGTCGGCAGCCCGCTGGCCGCGGCCTTGAAGGTGATGTAGTACTTCCCCGCGGCCTCGGCCAGCCATCCCCAGCGGCCGTCGTCGAAAGCGGCGTACCACTCCTCCCACATGCCGCCGGCCTCGTGGCGCATCTGCGTGCGCCCGACGAGGCGGAAGCCGACGCCGCGGTAGTTGCCGGGGAGATCGCGGCGGAGGACGGTGCCGGTGTCGATGAGGGCCGCGACTTTGCCGAGGTCCTCGAGGCCGCGGTCGGTGCGGGCCACGACGCTGTGGCAGTAGTCGCAGATGACGACGGCGGAGGTGCCGATGGCGAAGTTGATCGGCCCGCCACAGGAGGGGCAGTTCGCTACAGCCATGCCGGGACTCCTGCTCGGATGACTTCCTGGATTTCGACGTCGGTGGCGCCGAGGAGCTCGGCCAGGCGCGCCCGCCACGGCCACTGCGGGCGCGGGCGGCAGCAGTAGAGGTTGATGGTGATGACGCCGTGCTCGGGGAAGGTGTGGCAGGCGAGATGGGACTCGCTGAGGATGACGAAGCCGGTGACGCCGCCGGGCGGGGGGAAGCGGTGGAATTGGGGCTCGGCGACGGGATGGAGGTCGAGGTCGTGGATGACGGCGTCGAAGAGCGCGCGGAGGATCGCGGGATCCGTCAGCGCATCCGACGAACAGCCCGAGGCGTCGACGAGCCACTCCGCGCCTGTTTCCATTTGATACGGGTGAGATTGTACACGGCAGGGCGCCCTACAACCGCTTCAGCACCGCCTCCCCCGCCGCCCTCGTCCCGAGCTTGCCGCCGATCTCCTTCGTCGTCTCCCCCGCCTTGATGGCCTCGACCACCGCCCGCTCGATGCGTGCGCACTCGTCGCCGAAGCCGAGGTACTCGAGCATCATCGCGCCGCTCAGGATCGCGCCGAGGGGGTTGGCCACGTCCTGTCCCGCGTACTTCGGGGCGCTGCCGTGGATCGGCTCGAACATCGAGACGCGGCCGGGGTGAATGTTGCCGCTGGCGGCCATGCCGAGGCCGCCCTGGAGCGCCGCGCCGAGGTCGGTGACGATGTCGCCGAACATGTTGTTCGTCACGACCACCTCGAACATCTCAGGCGCGCGGACCATCTGCATCGTCAACGCGTCGACGAACATGTGGAAGTGCTCGATGTCCGGGTAGTCGCGGGCGACCTCCTCGAACGTCCGCAGCCAGAGGTCGCCGCCGAAGCGCATGACGTTGTTCTTGTCGGACATGCAGACCGACTTGCGCCCCGTGCGCTGCGCGTAGTCGAACGCGTAGCGGATGATCCGCTCCACGCCGCGGCGCGTGGAGACGTCCTCCTGCACGGCGATCTCCTCCTGCGTCCCCTTCTTGAAGATGCCGCCCATGCCGACGTAGGAGCCTTCCGTGTTCTCGCGGAAGATGACGAGATCGATCTCGCGCATGCCCTTCCCTTTGAGCGGCGAGAGGTGGTCGCTGAGGAGCTTGACGGGGCGGTAGTTGACGTAGAGGTCGAGCTGGAAGCGCATGCCGAGGAGGATGTCGGCGGCGTGCTTCATGTCGGGCACGCGCGGGTCGCCGAACGCGCCGAGGTAGATCGCGTCGTAGTTGACGCGGAGATCGTCCATCGCGCCGGGGGGCATGGAGACGCCGGTGCGGAGGTACTCGTCGGCGCTCCAGTTGAAGCGGACGAGCTCGAGGCCGAGGCTGCGCTCATCGTTGAGATGCTCGAGGATGCGCATCCCGGCGTCGATGACCTCGGGGCCGATCCCGTCGCCAGGGACGACGGCGATTTTCTTGCTCATGGCGGCGGCGGATTATACGTGCGACGGCGCAACGAGTTTGATGTGCCGCTCGTCGATCGCCGCGCGCACGCGCGGATCGCACAGCGCGGCCGTCTCCCGATCCCACTCGTAGCCCCAGTGCCTGTAGAACTGCGGCACGCCGGCGCCGGGATGGGTGACGAGCTCGGTGACGCCGTCGACGTGGTCGAGCAGCTCGATGATCCGTTCCGCGGTGAGATGCCCCGCCTCGGCCACGCCGATGGTGCGGTCGTTCTTGCCGCGCGCGCGGCGGCCGAGCCGGTTGAGCACGGCCATCGATGCCCGCCGCAGCGCTCCCGCCCGCCCGCCGCGGTCGTCGACGCGGCGCACGTACGGGATGCGGTACTCGTGCGCCAGCCGCTCCACGATGGCGAAGAGAGGCGGCCACAGGTGCAGGTGCTGGTGTCCGTTCAGGTGCGTGACGAAGAGGCCGGCGTGGAGCACCTTCTCGATTTGCGCGCGCATCTCCCGCTCCGGATCGGGATGGCGGCGGCTCAGCAGGAAGCGGACGTAGTTCTTCGGCATCAGCGAGCCGGTGGTAAGCGAGCGCTCTTCGACCAGGGCGAGGTGGATGCCGACTTCGAGCCGGGGCAGATCGCGCAGCCGGGCCGCGGCGCCGGCGAAGTCGTCGCCGTTCGCGACGATGCTGCACGCGGTGACGATGCCGTGAACGTGGCCGCGGATGGCCCCCTCGGTCATGGCGCGATCGAGGCCGACGTCGTCGGCCGTCACGATCAGCTTCACTGCTCCTGAGGGCGCACGCTGTGCGCCCCTACCACCTCGGGACGCGGCTTGCGCACGCGCATCTCCGGATAGAGCTTGATCAGCTCGCGGACGATCTTCACGATCACCGACGGCGACGACAGATGCGACGTGCCGCGGATGCGCGGGAAGTAGTCGAGGCCGATCTGCTGGATGGCGAAGCCGTGGTTTTTGGCCTTCACGATGAGCTCCGCATCGATCAGCGACCCCTCGGATTTGAGCTCGATCGCGTCGAGCACCTCGCGCTTCATCAGCTTGAAGGAGAAGTTGATGTCGCGATGGGGCCAGCCGAAGAGGATGCCGATGAGGGCGTTGTAGCAGTACGAGTAGAGCGTCCGGCGGAAGCCTTCCATGGTCCGGTCGTGCCGGTAGCCGGCGATGACGTCGGCGCCGGTGACGTGCATGGCCCGGAGGGCGCGGCCGAGGACGTCCGGGTCGAAGGGGAGATCGGCGTCCATGTAGAGGACCACGTCCTTCGTGGCCGCGGCGAAGCCGCTGCGCAGCGAGGCGCCGAGCTTGCGGTTGCGGTCGTGGCGGATCATGCGGATGCGCGCGTTCTCCGCGGCGCTATGGGCAACGATGCGCGGCGAGGCGTCGGTGGACGCGTCGTCGACGATGACGATCTCGTAGTCGTCCGCGTACTTCGTCAGGGCCTCGACCGCGGCGTTGATGGCGTGGTCGATGTTCAGCTCCTCGTTGTACATCGGGATGACGAAGCTGACGGAGGGGCGGCGCATGAGCCTATCTTTGCACGAAATAGACGAGCTGCGTGGCCAGCGAGCGCGGGTCCTGGTTGTGGAGGATGTCGTCCGGCCGGAAGCTCTGCGCCGAGACGATGCGCAAATCGATCTGCCCCTGCGGAAGCGGCACGACGAGCGGCGCGGTCTGGCCCTTGTGCACCGCGACCGCGCCGGCGTCGCGGCCGTTCACGAATACGTGGACGTCGTTCGCGTCGTACGGCGCGTCGTGCGAGAGCCGGAAGCGCAGCTCCGCGGAGTTCGCCCCGCGCTGCGGCAGGCGGATCGCGGCCTCGCGCGCCAGCCAGCGCCACTCCTCCCCTTCCGGCGTCCGCTCCAGCGAGTAGACGCCGGACAGCGGCAGGTAGCGCTCGTTCGGCGTGACCGGATCGAGCGTCACGACGCGATAGTGGTTCCGCGTCAGCTTCCCGTAGGCATCGCTCTCGCGCCACGAGAACGTGCGCGCGTCGGGCATGCTCGAGCCGCCGTCGTCGTACAGCAGGAGCGGCACGTCGGGGCGCGCGTAGTAGTCGCGCAGTCCCAGCTCCATCGCCCGCGAACTGAAGCGCGGCATGAGGTACTCGGCCGCGGGACGCAGCGCCGCGTCCCACAGGATCACCGTGTTCGGCGGATTGTGCGCGAGCGCGTAGGCCGCGGCGGCGGCGGGCGGCGACGGCTTCGTGGCCATGTCCGTGACGACCGGCTTCACGTACGCGTACGAGCCGAGCGCGAAGATGGCCGTGCCGATCCACGGCGCCCAGCGGACGTGCGTGCTCGCCCGGATCGTGCCGAGCCCCAGCGCGGCCACGAGGGCGGTGAAGATCATCGCCGGAAGGCCGTAGCGCGCCGCGTCGGTCGGATCCATCCAGCCGAGCTCGAAGATGATCCACGCCGCGGTGAAGACGAAGAGCGGCACGAGCGCGCGCCGGTGCCGCCACGCCGGCACGATGCCGAGAATGAAAAACAGCAGCAGCGGCAGGGTCAGGTACTTCGAGCCCCACGGGTGGAGGACGAAGCGCGTGGCGATCTCCACCGTCGACTTCGCGCCGCGGGAGATGGCCGCGTCGTGGGCGACGAAGTAGCGCGCCTGCTGCCGCTCGTACGTCAGCAGCTCGCGCGGACCGCCGGCGGCGTCGAGCAGCGGCAGGAACCACATCAGCGAGACGACGGTGAAGGTGATCAGCATCGCCGCGCGCTTGCGCCAGCTGCGCATGCGCACGAGGGCGACGACGAGCGCCGGCGCGAGGGCGACCAGAAACTGCGGGCGGCAGCCGATCGCCGCCGACGACCACAGCCCGATGCCGATGGCGGCACGGTCGTGCTCCTCATCGCCTTCGAGGGCCATCGAGTAGAAAGCCAGGGCCACGAAGGCGAGGGCGATCGGATCGGAAAACGCCAGCGAGCCGTGGAGCAGGTACGACGCCGAGAAGTAGTAGAGGAGCGCGGCGCAGACGGCGAGGTCGGCGTCGTCGATCCAGCGGCGGAAGGCGCGGGCCAGGGCGAAGAAGCCGACCGGCGCGGCCACGACGTTGAGGATGACGAGCGCGCGCCACGGGTCGTGGACGAGCTCGTTCAACGCCTTGCCGAGGAGGATGAAGAGCGGGAAGCCGGGCGGATGCGGGTGGTAGGCCCAGATGGTCGGCTCGAATTTCTTGACCCCCTCGGCGAAGAGAAACTCGTCGTTCTCCCACGGGGTACGGGGCATGGTGGCGATGCGGACGAAGAGCGCGAGCAGCGAGCCGGCCAGCTCGCGCCAGTAGAGGCGCACCAACTCTAGAATGGGCCGGTTGGGATTCATCCGGGCCTTAATCGTACTGCACCGCACGTACGCCTCCCGCGGCGCGCGGGTGCGCCTGCACACGTTCGTGCGCTTCCTCACCTGCCCGTTCCTGAGAGTCGTGCGCCACGTTCCGCCCGGCGCGACGCTGCTCGAGATCGGCGCCGGCCACGGCGTCTTCGCCACGTTGGCGCGGGCGGCGGGGGGCGGGCGGGTGGTGGCGGTGGACCCCGACGTGCGGAAGCTGCGCGCGATCGACGGCGTCGGCGTCGTCGCCGGCTACGACGACTGCATCCGCGGCGCGTTCGACGCCGTGGCCATCATCGACGTGCTCTACAAGATTCCAATCGGCGAATGGGACGCGCTGCTGGCCCGCGTCGCTGCGCGTCTGAAACCGGGCGGGCTGCTCATCGTGAAGGAACACGACCCGACCGCGCGGATCAAGAACGCCTGGAACCGCCTGCAGGAGCGCCTCGCCACCGCCCTCGGCCTCACCCTCGGCGAGTCCTTCAGCTACGAGGCCCCGCCCGACTTCGCCGCGCGACTGCGCCGCCATGGCTTCGAGCCGCAGCCGCCGCGGCGGATCGATTTCGGCTACCCGCATCCGCACGTGCTGTATCTCGCATATCATCAGGGTTCCCCGTGACCTCAACCAAAGGAGCTCCCCGTGCCTAACTTCCCCGGCGTCGACTACATCGAAATCGACTCCCTTTTCAGCGAAGACGAGCTCATGGTCCGCCAGACCGTGCGCGACTTCGTCGACGACGAAGTCCTCCCCATCATCGAGCACTGCAACCGCGAGGAGAAGTTCCCCGTCGAGCTGATCCCGAAAATGGCCGAGATGGGCCTCTTCGGCGCCACCATCAGCGACTACGGCCTTCCCGGCCTCAACAGCGTCGCCTACGGCCTGATCATGCAGGAGCTCGAGCGCGGCGACTCCGGCCTCCGTTCGTTCGCCTCCGTGCAATCGGGACTGGTCATGTTCCCGATCTACAGCTACGGGTCGCAGGCGCAGAAGGACTACTGGATCCCGAAGCTCGCCGCGGGCGAGAAGATCGGCTGCTTCGGCCTGACCGAGCCCGACTTCGGCTCGAATCCCGGCGGCATGCGCACGTACGCGCGCCGCGACGGCGACTCGTGGGTCCTCAACGGCGCGAAGGCGTGGATCACCAACGGCTCCGTCGCCGACGTCGCCGTCGTCTGGGCCAAGGTCGACGGCACCGTGCGCGGCTTCCTCGTCGAGAAGGGGACGCCCGGCTTTTCCACCGCCTACCACATGGGCAAGTTCTCGCTGCGCGCCTCCGTCACGTCGCAGCTCTTCTTCGAGGACTGCCGCATCCCCGCCGACAACGTCCTGCCGGAGACGAACGGCCTCAAGTACCCGCTCTCGTGCCTCACGCAGGCGCGCTACGGCATCGCCTGGGGCGCGCTCGGCGCGGCCATGGCCGTCTACAACACGGCGCTGCAGTACGCGAAGTCGCGCATCCAGTTCGGCGGCCAGCCGATCGCCTCGCACCAGCTCGTGCAGAACAAGCTGGCCTGGATGGTCACCGAGATCACCAAGGGCCAGCTGCTTGCATTGCAGATGGGACGCCTGAAGGATCAGGGCAAATTGAAACCGCACCACGTCTCGATGGCGAAGATGAACAACGTGAACATCGCCCTCGAGTCGGCGCGCATGGCCCGCGACATCCTCGGCGCCAACGGCGTCTCCGACGAGTACCCGGTCATCCGCCACATGATGAACCTCGAGTCGGTGAAGACCTACGAGGGGACGCACGACATCCACAACCTCATCATCGGCGAGGCCGTGACCGGCATCCCCGCCTACAACCCGCCGATGAGCGCGAAGGCGGAGAAGGAAGCGACGGAGGCGGCGGCGAAGAAGTGATCCAAGCCGATCATCTCCATCTGGCGATCAACCACTCGCCGCTGTACGCGGAGTTGTTCGCGTTCTTTTTCCTCTTGATCGGGACGATGCGCAGGAACCGGACGCTGGTGACCGCGGGTCTCGTCATCGCCATCATCGCCGCGCTCTGCGGCTGGGCCGCCTACTGGACCGGCGACGAGGCCGCCGACATCCTGCAGAAGGCGAATCCGCCGATTGCCGGAGTCGACGTGCAGGCCATCGGACTTCACAACCTGGCCGCGAATTTCCTCGTCGGCGCGGCTTCGATCACCGCCGTCGCGGCCATCATCGCGCTGCGGTGGCGGCGGCGCTGGCTGGAGATCGTGCTGATCGTGCTGTCGCTCTGGACCGTGACCGTGGCCGTCCGCGTCGCCCTCCTCGGCGGGCGTATTCATCACCCCGAGGTGCGGGCCGTCATTCGCGGTTAGAAGCGGCCGCGCAGTTGCTCGAGATCGCTGCGCGGCACGTCACCGACGAGCACGTAGTTCAGCCCGTCCTTCCGCCACGTGACGTTCTCGAATCCGCGCATGCCGCCGGCTGGCAGCGCCACGCGGGCGACGAAGAGCGACAGCTTGTGCCCGCCCTTGCCGATCATCACGTACCCCACCGGCTGCCCGTGCGCCCAGACCACGCGGCCGCCGATGACGTGGAACGGCGTCCCGGCCAGCTCGGGGATGTTGAACGAGAACGGCAGCCGCCCTTCGAACCACGGCTTGACCGTGTGGCGGTCGGTGGAGACGACGTCGACCGGGCTGGCGCCGGCGAGGATCGTGGCATGAAGGTCGGCGAGCTCGCGCGCCGACGTCAGCGTCCCGACCGCCGCGGCGGCAACAAGACCTCCGACGATCAGCGCGACCATCGCCGCCGCCGCCACCCACGCCCATTGCCGCTCGCCGCCGACGACGCGCCGGCGCACGCGTGCGCGCAACGCGTCGGGTGGCATCGTCCGCGCCGCTTCGCGCACGGCGCGCTTGAGCTGCATCTCCGACACCACCGCGTTCGCGCACGTTGCGCAGCCGCGCAAATGTTCTTCGGCCGCGGCGGCGTCGGCGAGCTCGCCGTCCGCGTACCGCTGGATCTCTTCGCCGTTCAAGTGGCTCATCGCACTCCCTCGAGCGCTGTGCGCACGCGCCGCCGCGCGCGCATCAGGCGCGACGTGACCGTGCCGATCGGGATCGACAGCGCCTCGCCGATTTCCTTGTAGCTCATGCTCTCCACGTCCGCGAGCAGCAGCACCTCGCGGAACGGCAGCGGCAGCGCGCCGATGGCCCGCTGCAGCGCCTCGCCGTTCGCGCGGTTGATGAAATGCGTCTCCGGCGTCCCTTCCTCGGCCACGTCGAAGTCATCGTCGATCGATTCGATCAATCGCAGCCCGCTGCGCGACGTCAGGAACGTGTTGCGCAGGATCCGGAACATCCAGGCCCGGAAGTTCGTCCCCTCCCGAAACGATCCGAAGCCGCGCAGCGCCTTCAGATACGTCTCCTGCACGAGGTCTTCGGCCTCGTGCGCCTCCCCCGTCAGCCACCGCGCGTAGCCGTAGAGCGACGGAAAGAGCGGCATGGACAATTCTTCGAAAGTCATTCGGAAAACCAGAAACGGCCTGTCAATGCAACTGGCAAAGCCGCAAAAAAATCCCGCCCCCTCTTCTGGTTTCAGGTTTCTGGTTTCTGGTTTTCCCGCGGGATGAAACTCGCCCTTCCTCAGTTACACCATCATGCAACGACGCGACTTTCTCAAGATCAGCGGCACCGCGCTCGGCGGCGCGGCCCTCCTTCGCTTCTCGACCACCAGCGCGGCGGCGAGCTTCCTCGCCGGCAAGAACGACGAAGCGCCGATGCCGTTCACGATCGTGCAGCTCTCCGACACGCACGTCGGCCATCCCCTCGGCACGAAGGCCTTCGAGCGCGCCGTCGAGCTAATCAACGGCCTCGACGCGCAGCCCGACCTCGTCCTCTTCACCGGCGACCTCACCCACGACAGCGACGATCCCGCCGAGCACGCCAAGCGGATGAAGACCTTCCGCGACATCGCCGGCCGCCTGAAAGTGAAGAAGCGCTACCACGTCCCCGGCGAGCACGACGCCGCGCTCGACGGCGGCACGCTCTTCCGCGAGAACTTCGGCGAGTCGCATTACTCGTTCGACCATCGCGGCGTCCACTTCGTCGCTCTCGACAACGTTTCCCTCGGCAAGCCGATCGTCGGCGCCGCGCAGACGGCGTGGCTGCAAGCTGATCTGGCGCGCTATCCGAAGACAGCGCCGATCGTCGTCTTCACCCACCGTCCGCTCTTCGATCTTCGCCCCGACTGGGAGTGGTTCACCGCCGACGGCAGCGCGGTCATGAACGTCCTCGCGCCGTACGACAACGTCACGGTCCTGTACGGCCACATCCACCGCCTCGACCACCACGCCACCGGCAAGGTCCAGCACCACGCCGCGCGCTCGCTGATCTTCGCCTTCCCCGATCCCGCCACGGCGACGGAGAAGAAGCCGATCCCCTTCGACGCCGCGCATCCGTTCAACAACCTCGGCATCCGCCGCGTGCGCACCGCGCCGATCGCGATCGACGACGTGGAGCTCTCCGTGCGCGAGATCGCCGGCAACAACGGAATCCAGCAAATCATGAAAGGAGCTGTCCTTTGAATCTCCTGCTCGTCATCCTGCTCGCCGCGCTCCAGGCCCCAGCGCCGTCCGCGGTCGAGATCTCGGCGAAGCGCTTCGAGTTCAATCCGAAAGAGGTCCACCTCCGCGCCGGCCAGCCGGTCACCGTCCGCCTCGTCGCCACCGACCGCGCCCACGGCCTGCTGATCAAGGATCTCGGCATCGACCTCGACGCCAACGTCGACCACCCCGACAGCGTCACGATCACGCCGCCGCGTCCCGGCACCTACAACGCCATCTGCGACCACTACTGCGGCGCCGGCCACGGCAACATGAAAATGACCTTCATCGTCGAATGAACGCGCCGCACCTGCATCTGATCCTCAATCACTCGCCGCTGTTCGCCGAGCTGGCGGCGTTGCTGCTGCTCGCCGCCGGCGGCGCGTTGCGCAGGCGCGACCTCGTCGACGCGGCGCTCGTGGCGGCGATCGCGACCGCGCCGCTGGCGGCGGCCACGTTCGTCAGCGGACGCGCCGCGGCCGACGCCGTCGGAAGAATCGACGGCATCGACCAGGAGGCCATCGGACCGCACGAGGAGGCGGCGGAGATCTTCGCCGCCGTCGCCACCGTAGCCGCGCTGGCGGCGGGGGCCGCGCTGCGCTGGCGGCGCGTCACGGCCGTCGCCGCCGCTGCCGTCGTCGTAGCCCTGGCCATCGGCCTCTGGACCGCCGAGCGCGGCGGCGCGATCCATCATCCCGAGAGCCGTGCTATCGTGCGGCGCGCATGGAATCGAGTCTAGAAATCGGATTTTTGCGCGTCTCCGAAAAGGCAGCCATCGCCGCCGCGCGCACGATGGGTTACGGCAAGCGCAAGTACTCCGACCAGGTCGCCGTGGAGGCGATGCGGGAGGAGCTGAACCGGCTGAAAATGCGCGGCACGGTCGTGATCGGCGAGGGGGAGCGCGACAAGGCCCCGATGCTCTACGTCGGCGAGCCCCTCGGCCGCGGCTGGACCGAGGGCGAGATCTATCCGGAGATCGACATCGCCGTCGATCCGCTGGAAGGGACGAACCTCTGCGCCACCGGCTCCGCGAACTCGATCGCCGTCCTGGCCGCCTCGGAGAAGGGCGGCCTGCTCAACGCCCCCGACATTTACATGGACAAGATCGTCGTCGGCCCCACCGCGGCCGACTACGTCCACCTCGGCAACTCGGTGCAGGAGAATCTCAATCAGATCGCCGAGGCCTTCAAGCGCGACGTCGATGAGCTCACGGTCATCGTCCTCGACCGCGAGCGCCATCACGACCTCATCGCCCAGATCCGCGAGGCCGGCGCGCGCATCAAGCTCATCACCGACGGCGACCTCTCCGCCGGCATCAACGCCGCCGTGCGCGGCACCGGGATCCACGCGGCCATGGGCATCGGCGGCGCCCCCGAGGGCGTGCTGACCGCCGCGGCCATGCGCTGCCTCAACGGACGCATGCAGGGACGCCTCCGGCCGCTCGAGAAGTGGCAGGAGGAGCGCCTCAAGCAGATGGGCTTCACCGACGGCAGCAAGATTTACGACACTGCCGAACTGGCCTCCGGCAACGACATTCTCTTCTGCGCCACCGGCGTCACCGACGGCGATCTCCTGCGCGGCGTCCGCTTCTTCGGCGGCGGCATCCGCACGTCGTCGCTGTTCATGTCGCTGAAGACGAACACGATTCGCTTCGTCGACACGATTTATCGCGAGGAGGGGTCGAAGCTCGCGGTGTCGTTTGTGTAGGTGACAGTACACAGGGAACAGGTGACAGGGGATCTGTCACCTGTCAGCTGTCGCCCGTTACCTACTTCTTCGGTCCTGTCGCCTCGATCACCTTATAAACGTACGGCAGCGCCATCCCCGCGTGCGACTTCGCGCCGTCGGCGTCGCCCTTCATCGCCGCCTTGCGCATCTCGCGGACGTGCGTGCGCGCTTCCCTCCCGTCCTTGCTCGCCGGCAGTCTGTTCGCCAGCGCGTTCGCCTCGTTCGCGATCTTCTTCCACGTAGCGGCGTCGAGCGTCGCGCTTCCCTGCGTGTCCTGCAGCAGCGCGGCCAGGCGCGTCGCGTACTGGTAGGCGGCGGAGCCTTTGTGGTGATGGACGGGGTTCGGGTTCGTCCCCATCGTCTGGTTTGCCGTCCCCGCGGGCGCGGGCGTTTGGGCCACGATCGGCAGCACCAGCACGCACGCGAGGATCAACAGAGAGGTCAGCGTTTTCGACACCATAAAACAGCTCCTTCGCGCTTTTTGCGGGATGCGAATGCGACCTCCGCGCCAGCCTCAGCGGAACAAGGCGCTGAAGGCGCTCGGGACGGGCGCGGTGAAGCGGAGGCGCCGGCCGGTCGACGGATGCTTGAAGCCGAGGAGCTTCGCGTGCAGGCCGAGCCGGCCAAGGGGATTCGTCGCCGCGCCGTAGAGCTGGTCGCCGGCGACGGGATGCTTCGCTTCGGAGAGGTGAGCGCGGATCTGGTTCTTGCGCCCCGTCTCCAGCGTCACCTCGAGCATCGCGTAGGCCCCCTTCGCCTCGATCGTGCGGTAATGCGTGACGGCGAGCTTAGCCTCGGGGTGGGCGTCGCTGCTGCGCATGCGCAGGTCGCGCCCTTCGTAGAGATGGGAGCGGATCGTGCCGCGCGGCGGCTCGATCTCTCCTTCGATGACGGCGACGTAGACGCGGTCGACGCTGTGCGCCGCGAACTGCTCCTTCAGCGCCTCGCGGGCCGCGAAGTTCTTGGCGAAGACCAGGACCCCCGAAGTCTCCCGGTCGAGGCGATGCACGACGTGGACGCGCTCGGGCAGGTAGCGGTTCAGCGCCGCCTGCAGCGTGTTCTCGCGCTCGCGCTCCGTGGCCACGGTGAGGAGCCCGTGCGGCTTGAGCACGACGATGACGTCGTCGTCCTCGTGCAGCACGCCGACGCCGGGCAGCCCGTCGTGCGCCGACTTCTGGGCGATGTCGACCGTCTCCTCCACGCCGAGCGCGCGCTTGGCGTTCTTCTCGACCTCGCCGCCGACGCGCACGCGGCCGCTCTGCAGCATCTTGCGCAGCGTGGTCGTGGAGGAGTCCGGGAACCGCTCCTGCAGGGCCTCGAGCAGGGTCATATAAGATCGGAATTATGCGATACGACATCGTCGGCGACGTGATGCAGGCCCTCCACATCGAATTGAATCAGGGCGAGGAGATCTACGCCGAGGCGGGATCGATGCTGTACATCAGCGCCGGCATCGACCTGCAGGCGCGCATGCAGGGCGGCCTGATGAAAGGGCTGATGCGGAAGTTCCTCGCCGGCGAGTCGATGTTCATGAGCGTCTTCCGCGCCACCACGCCCGGCGCGAAGATGGCCTTGGCGAATCCGATCGCCGGCAAGATCTTCCCGATCGAGTTGCACGGGAACACCATCCTCGCCGAGCGCAACGCCTACCTCGCCGCAATCGGCAACGTCGACCTCTCCGTCGCCTTCACCAAGCGTTTCGGCGCGGGGCTCTTCGGCGGCGAGGGCTTCATCCTGCAGAAGATCAGCGGCCAGGGCCTCGTCTTCCTCCACGCCGGCGGAAACATGCTCGAGTTCAACCTTGCGCCAGGCGAAACGCTGCGCGTCGACACCGGCTGCATCGTATCGATGGCCGACACGGTGCAGTACGACATTCAGTTCGTCGGCGGCTTCCGCAACGCGCTCTTCGGCGGAGAAGGACTGTTTTATGCGATGCTTACCGGGCCCGGTCACGTAACATTGCAGACGCTGCCGTTCAGCCGGCTTGCGAATCGCATCGTCGCCGCCGTCGGTGGCAAGCGCGACGAATCGAAAGGCCTCGGCGGCTTGGCAGGCGGAGTGCTTGGCGGACTTATCTCCGGGGATGATTAGGTGTAAACTTCGGGTCCCAAAAAATTGCAGCAGGTGAAACGCGCGGAGGCGTTTATGCAGCGGATCGAGATTCACTCTCGGCGTGGCAGCTTAGCCCTCGGCATCGTCGGCGTCGTCGACGCCGTCTGCGCCGTCGCCACGCTGCTCATCTACATCGTCAACTCCTGGGGCGCGGCGTCGCCCGTCGACCGCCTGCTGCAGCTCTCCCTGATCGTCTCCGCCGCCGGCGGCGTCTATCTCCTCGCCGTAGGGCTGGAGAACCTCGGCGTCAGGCGCGCCTTTCGACCGCGTCGAGCATCCGCTGCAACGTCGTCGTGATCTCGCCGCGGCGGCTGTTGCCGATGATGCGGCCGTCGATCTCCACGACCGGCATCACGCCCATGGTCGTGCTGGTGATGAACGCTTCCTGAAGGTCGAACAGCTCGTCGTCGCGCAGCGGACGCTCGTCGACGCGGATCTTCGCCGACAGCGCCAGGCCGATGACCTGATCGCGCACGACGCCCGGCAGGATGTGCTCGTCGAGCGGGTGCGTGATGACGTGCCCGTCGCGGACGACGAAGAAGCTCGAGCTGGCGCCCTCGCGCACGATGCCATCGCCGACGAAGACGGCCTCGGTCGCGCCGGCGCGCTGCGCTTTCTTCTTCGCCAGCACGTTGGCCATGAGGCTCACCGACTTCACGTGGCACTGCCTCCAGCGCAGATCGGGCGTGGTGATGACGGCGATGCCGCGCTCCTTCGCCGCCGCGTCGGGAAATGGAAAGCGTCGCGAGTAGGCGACGACGGTCGGCGTCATCCCCTCGGCGTAAAAATGCGCGCGCGCCGCTTCACCGCGCGTGACCTGCACGTAGACGATGCCGTCATCGAACGCGGTGCGGTCGAGGAGCTCGCGCACGACGGCCGAGAAGCGCGCCAGGTCCCACGGCGACGGGATGTCGATCTCGCGCAGGCCGCGCTCCATGCGCCGGTGGTGCTCTTCGAGGAAGATGGGGCGCTTGGCGATGAACTTGAAGACTTCGTAGATGCCGTCGCCGAACTGGAAGCCGCGGTCCTCCACGCCGAGGACGCGCTCGTCGGTCGTGGTGAAGCGGCCGTTGACGTAGAGGACGTCGCTCACGACACGGAGACCGCCTTGACGATGACGACGGTGCGGTCGTCCTGCACGCCGCTCCCCCACCGCGTCACGCGCGCCAGGACCTCGCCGCCGATCTCGCGCGCGGAGCGCTCGCGGTTCGCGCGCACGATGCGCTGCAGGCGGTCGAGACCGAACTCGCGATCCTTGGCGTCGTGGGCCTCGACGATGCCGTCCGAGTAGAGGCAGAGCAGGTCGCCGGGATCGAGCTTGGCGAAGCCGCGCGTGTAGGTGGCGTCGGGCGTCGGGCCGAGGACCGGGCCGCCGCTCGGCAGCGGCTCGAAGCGCGAGCCTTTCAGGACGAAGGGGAAGTTGTGCCCGGCGTTGCAGTAGATGAGGATGCCGCCGGTCTCGAGCTCGCCGTAGAAGAGGGAGACAAACTTCGTGGTCAGGCGGCTGCGATGGATGATGTGGTTGAGCTTCTCCATCGTGCGGATGATCTTGAAGTCGCGATCGGTGGCCATGCGCAGGCCCATGTAGATGTCGCGCACGACGAGCGCGGCGGGGAGGCCGTGGCCGGAGCCGTCGGCAATGGCCAGGCCGAGGATGTTGTCGGAGATGGGGATGAAATCGTAGAAGTCGCCGCTGACGATCTCCGCCGGCACGGTCTTGCCCCAGATGTCGAAGCCGGCGTACTGCGGCACGCGATGGGGCAGGATGGACTGCTGGATGCGCTGGGCCTCCTCGATGAGCGACTCGAAGCGCTCCGCGCGCAAGCGCTGGTTCATGGTGTAGCGCACGAGGTTGAGCGAGAAGAGGATGTCTTCGCGGCTCAAGGCATCGGAGACGTCGAAGCTGAGGATGTGGGCGCTGTCGTCCCCCGCCGAGACGGCGGCAAAGCGCCGCGCTCCCAGCCGGTCTTCGAGGGCCCGGTCGACGCCGGGATCGGTCGGATCCATGACGACGATGCCGTTCTCGATGACGAGCTCGATGGGCCGGTAATCCTTCGGCACGGCGATGCCGAGCGCGCCGTCGCCGACTTTCCCGAAGCGCGACACGAGCTCGTAGTAGCCCTGGTCGTCGTTGCGCTCGTAAATGCGCCCGCCGGTGATGCCCAATTCATCGCGGAAGTTCGTGGCGATGGTCTCGGCGATCTGCTCGACGGTGAGACGCATGGACTCGGCGGACTCTATCGTTTCCAGGGTTCGCTCTACTTTGGTGAGTAGGGATTTGTAATCCATGGGCTCTCGGCTCTCGGCTCTCAGCTCTCGGCTCTCAGGGAGCGATGAATGGACTTCATCAGCGCGTTCAGCAGTCGCCCGACCTTGCTCGACTGCCTCGACAATCGTTCGAAATCGTCGGCCTGCAAATACTCCAGGTTCTTGCTGATCTCGAGTTGCGTATCGACTTCGCAGAGCGATCCACGCG
>JBKOUP010000016.1:0-17740 GCA_046723495.1 Acidobacteriota bacterium | reverse complement strand
CTCCGATTCCGTGCGCGTCGGGACGTCGGCGTTGTGGAAGGTGTCGTCGATCGTGCGCGCCAGCGCGGCGGGCGAGGTCCCGGGCGCGGTGCGGACGATGAAGGCCATGGTCTTGTCGGCGCGGTTCGGCAGGGTCTGCCGCAGCAGCTCGTTGACGAGCGCGTAGTGGCAGACGGGCGCGTTCTGGGCCGGACCGGTGAAGGTGCCGCGGATGGTGAGGTCGAGGTTGAACGGGAAGATCGTGCCGGTGAAGGTGACGCGGTTGCCGACCTTCCAGCCGAAGCGCTCCATCATCTTCATGGGTACGAGGACGCCGCTCCGGTCGGCGCGAAATGCGGCGAGCGACTCCGCCGACGACGGGTACTCGGGATCGGTGCCGGCGAAGTCGGGAGCGGTGGCGATGACGATCATCGGCTCGCGCGGCTCTTTGTAGAAGCAGGGGAACCACTGGTATTCGGCGACGAGGTCGGAGCCGCCGAGGCGGCGCAGGCGTTCCTTGTACGCGAGCGGCAGCGGCACGGCCAGGGAGACGCCGCTGCGGGTGATGAGCCGGCGCGTCGATTGCTCTGTCATCAGCGAGCCGCCCCGAATCTCGACGACGAGCGTGCGCAGGCTGACGAGGAGGAAGAGGGAGACGGCGACGCTCAGGGCAGTGAGGACCGTACGGCGCCGGTTGCGGAGCGCGTTTTTCAAAACGAGCCGGAGCAGCCGCACAGGAGGAGTATACTGACCGACCCGGTTGTTCGGGCGGAAAAGGGAGGGGGAGGATGACAGTAAGGTTTGTCCCCGGAACCAAAAGAGATAAAAGCAGCCTGATCCAAGGATTCCTGACGCGCTACCACGTCGATTACGAGCTACTCACCCCCGAGCAGTTCCAGTCGAAGACGTTCCACCTCGGCACGGATCCCGCCCTCGAAGTCGACGGCCACCTCTTCGTCGACCCGAACGTCCACGCGCTGAAAAAGATCTTCAAGGTCGACTGATCAGCCGAACATCGCGTTCGCTTCCCGCTCAATCGTGCTCTTGATCCGCGGCTCGAAAGGCTTCGCGAGCAGCGGGAGCTTTCCGTCGATGATGACCTCGTGGTCGGTCACGTCGACGGTGCCGTTGGCCTTGAACCCGCGCGCGGCGCCGCTGAAGTGCAGCGTGTCGCCCTCCCAGCGCGTCTCGTGCTCGCTGAGGTAGTGGCGGTACTGGGCGAGAAGCTGGTCGAGCCGCTGGCTGAGGCGCTTCTTGGCGGTCTCACGGTCGGTGCGGTGGGGAACGGTGATATGCATCGAGCGATGTCTATCACAATCGGGCGAAGAGCGCGGCGTAGACGTCGATGCCGTCCCAGAGGTTCTGCAGCCGGAGGTTCTCGTTCGCGGCGTGCTGGTTGTCGTCGTGGTTGGCGATCGGCAGGCCGATGACGGGCGTGTCGCTGGGCTGCTGGAAGAGGTACATCGGAATGCTGCCGCCGAGGGTCGGGAGGAGGACGGGATCGTGCCCGGCGGCGCGCAGGACCGCGGCCGCGTCGCGCGAGAGCGGCGCGTCGAGCGGAGTCCGGGCGGGCGGATAGCCGGGGCCCCACTGCACGCGGACGAGCTTGGCGTGGGCCGCGCGCGTGGCGGCGTCGGGAACGTCGCGGACGATCGTCCAGCCCTGCGATTCGATGTGGCGCTCGACGAGCAGCTTGACGGAGTCGGGCGTCTCGGCCGGCACGAGGCGCAGGTCGAGCGACGCTTTCGCCTCCGTCTGGATCGTGTTCGAGGCCTGCGCGCCGACATGGCCGGACTCGATGCCGCGCACGTTCAGCGCGGGGAAGAGCAACGCCTCGTTCAACGATTTCCGCTCCGTTGCGCCGATGGCGAACTCGCGGCGCAACGCCTCTTCGACCGGCGGCACGCTCTGCAGCGCCGCGAGCTCGCTCGCCGTGGGCGGCTTGACGTCGTCGTAGAAGCCTTTGATGAGAATGTGCCCGCTCTCGTCGCGCATGGAGTCGAGGAGATGCGTCAGCTTCACGATCGGATTCGGCACCCAGTTGCCGTAGTGGCCGTCGTGAAGTCCCTTGATCGGACCGTAGACGGTGAGCTCGAGGTCGACGACGCCGCGCGCGCCGAAGAAGAGCTGCATGCGCCGGCTCTGATGCACCGGGCCGTCGCAGAGGACCCAAGCGTCGGGGCGCAGGACGTCGGGATACTTGGCGAGGTAGGCGGCGAGGTGCGGCGAGCCGGCCTCCTCTTCCCCTTCGAAGACGAAGCGGAGGTTCTGCTTCGGATGCTGGCCCGCGGCTTTGAGCACGTCGAGCGCCGCGGCCATGGCCACGATCGGCGCTTTGTCGTCGCCCGCGGAGCGCGCGTAGAGGCGCCACTCCGGATCGATGACCGCGGCGTTGCGCCAGTCGACGTCGTTGCCGGCGGCGTCGCGCATGATCGGCGTCCACGGCGGCGACTTCCACTGTTTCGCGTCGACGGGCTGGCCGTCGTAGTGCGCGTAGTAGGCGATCGTTTTGGTCACGCCGGGGACTTTGAGGTCGGCGACGACGATGGGCGGTGCGCCGTCGATCGTCAGGAATCGCGTGGTGAGGCCGCGCTTGTCGAACATGGCCCGGATGGCCGCGGCGTTGCGCTGGATGTTCGGCGCGTCGCCGGCGATGTTCGGGATCGCAAGCAGCTCGGTGAATTCAGTGAGGACCGCGCGCTGCGCGGCCACGGTCAGGGTCAGCAGAAGGGCGTGAATCATGGCTGCATCTTGCACGAACCGGCACGGCCGAGGTAGCCTCGGCTTCGAGGAACTTGCGCGTGGTCGCGAAACGCCATGCTTGCCAAAGTATGGAGCGCTGCCACGCTCGGAATCGATGCGGTCCGCATCACCGTGGAAGTTGACGCGGTCAAAAGCGGACTGCCCAAATTCATCATGGTCGGCTTGCCCGACCTGGCGGTGCGCGAAGCGTTTTCACGCGTCCGCTCCGCCCTGAACAATTGCGGCTTCTGGTGGCCGGCCCGCCACGTGACCGTGAATCTCTCGCCGGCCGACGTGAAGAAGGAAGGCTCCGCCTTCGACCTGCCGATCGCCCTCGGCATTCTGCAGGCCATGGAACAGCTGAAGGCGGAGGAGATCGCCGGGCGCGTTTTCGTTGGCGAGCTGTCGCTCGACGGCGCTCTCGCGCCGGTGCGGGGGGCGCTTTCGATCGCCGCCGCGGTCGCGCGCGAGAACGTGCGCGAGCTGATCGTGCCGGCCGGGAACGCGAACGAGGCGGCGGCGGTGCGATCGCTGCGCGTGATCGGCGTGCCGCATCTGCCGGCCCTGGTGAAGCATCTGAAAGGTCTACGGGCGGTAGAACCGACGGCGTCCGCGACGATCACGGAGGCGCCGGCCGAGAGCGCCGATTACGCCGAGGTGCGCGGCCAGGCGCAGGCCAAACGCGCGCTGGAGGTGGCGGCGGCGGGCGGGCACAACATCCTGATGGTCGGGCCGCCCGGCTCCGGAAAGACGATGCTGGCCAAGCGCCTGCCGTCAATCCTGCCGCGGCTGTCGCTCGAAGAGTCGATCGTCACGACGAAGATCCACTCGGTGGCCGGCACGCTGCCGGCCGGCAGCGGCCTGCTGACGCGGCGGCCGTTCCGCGCACCGCATCACACGCTGTCGAACGCGGCGCTGGTCGGAGGAGGAACCCCACCGCGGCCGGGCGAGGTGAGCCTCGCGCACCACGGCGTGCTCTTTCTCGACGAGCTGCCGGAGTTCCGCCGCGACACGCTGGAGGTGCTGCGCCAGCCGATGGAGGACGGTTTGGTGACGATCGCACGCGTGACGCGCACGGTGACGTTCCCGTCGCGCTTCACGCTGGCCGCGGCGCTGAATCCCTGCCCCTGCGGCTATTTCAACGACGGCCGCCGCGAGTGCCTCTGCTCGCCGATCCAGATCTCGCGCTATCTGGCGAAGATCTCCGGGCCGCTGCTCGATCGCATCGATCTGCAAGTGGAGGTGCCGGCGCTTTCCGCCGAGGAGATTGCCTCGACGCACGCCGGCGAGTCGTCGAGCGCGATCCGCGAGCGCGTCGACACCGCGCGCCTCCGCCAGCGCGAGCGCTTCCGCCGGTCGCACATCCAATGCAACGCCGAGATGACGCCGAAGGCGATGCGGAAGTTCTGCGAGCTCGACGCGCCATCGCGGCGGCTCCTGGAGCAGGCCATGTCGCGCCTGGCGCTCTCGGCGCGGGCCTACGACCGAGTATTAAAGGTGGCGCGGACGATCGCGGATCTCGCGGGGAGCGAGAGGGTCGAGTCGGCGCATCTCGCTGAGGCGATTCATTATCGGGCGCTGGACAAGGCATACTTCCGAAGTGCTTGACTAAGTTAAGTGACTAAACTAAGATAGGAGTCATGACTGTGAATATTCACGAAGCCAAAACCCACCTCTCACGGCTGCTGCTGAAGGTCGCCGACGGCGAGGAGATCATCATCGCGCGGGACGGGAAGCCGGTCGCGCGGCTGGTGAAGTACGAGACGAAGCCGAAGAAGGACTGGATCGGGCGGGACGAAGGGAAGGTCTGGATCAGTCCCAATTTCGACGACCCGGTCGATCCGGAGACGTGGGGGTTGGATGAGATTCCTGATTGATACCCACTGCTGGATCTGGGCGTTCGCTGCACCCACGAAGTTGAACAACACGGCTTTGGGGCTGATCAAGAGCGGCGAGAACAGCGTCTCTTTCTCCGCCGTCAGCATCGCGGAGATCGCGATCAAGGTAAGCATCGGGAAGCTTACCTTCCCTTCGCCGGTAAAGGAGTTTGTCACGTCCGGAATCGAGGATTCGGGCATGAAGACGCTGCCGCTCTACATGCACCATGCCCTTCGCGTGGCCGAGTTGCCGCTGCATCATCGAGACCCCTTCGACCGCCTGCTCATCGCGCAGGCGCAAGCGGAGGGTTTGCCGTTGATGACCGCCGATCCGGAATTCGCCAAGTACGACGTCGAGATCATCTGGGCGGGGAAGGAGCCGCCGCCCGCCTGAACTGCAGCAGGAGGTACCCGTACGCGCCGCGCCGGTAGGCCTCGGCGTAGCGCGCGCCGCCGGCGATCAGCTCGTCGACCTGCTCGTCTGTCAGGCCGAGGTCGCGGACGAGCGCGTCGCGGTAGCGGGGGAGGCGGGCGATGAAGTAGTCGACCGTCCGCGGCGCTTTCGCGGAGAGGTCGAGGCGCTCCGTCACGGCGAAGCCGTGGCGCGCCGCGGCGTCGAGGAAGGCGTCGAGGCGGTGCAGCACGCCCTCGTCGCGCAGCGCGAATTCGTCGAGCACGATCACGCGCGGCGCCAGCTCCGCCGCCTTCGCGAACAGCGCCTCGGCATCGATGTACTGCGACGACTCCTGAAAGACGATCACGTCGTATGCGCCGGTCGTCTCCTCGAACTTCGCGCAGGCCAGTTCCACGCCGGCGTGACGCTCGCGCGCCATGGCGACCTGCTTCTCGTCGGGCGTGACGCCGAAGGCGTCGTAGCCGAGCCGCGTCAGCCGCGCCAGCGTCGTGCCGAGGCCGATGCCCGCTTCGAGGATGCGGGCGGGCGGCGGGGGGAGTCGCGACAAGAGCAATTCCGTGGAGCGCTCCTGCGCGGCCGGGAGCGGCTCGTCGTCGCGCTCGAAGAGGCCGTAGTGCAGGTGCTCAACGCCGCCTTCCTCGAGCGTCAGCACGTGCATGAAGACGTTCAGCGGGTAGTAGAAGTCGCGGTACGGTACGGTCATGCGGCGGCGGAATTGTAGAATCAGAGGCGATGGCGCAGTGGCCCGACGGCGAGTTTCTCCTTCCGATCTTTCCGCTGCCGAACCTCGTCTTCTTTCCGCAGACGCGGATGCCGCTGCACGTCTTCGAGCCGCGCTACCGGCAGATGATCGCCGACGCCGTCGAAGGGGAGATGCGCTTCGGCATCGTCCTGCTGCGCCCGGGATGGGAAGAGGACTACTTCGGCGCGCCGGCGGTGCATCCGTGGGGGACGCTGACGGTGATCGAGCAGGCCATGCCGCTCGATGACGGCCGCTTCAACATCCTCGTGCGCGGCGAAGTGCGCATCCGCATCGTCGACGAAGTCAGCCGCGATCCCTACCGCGTCGCCCGCGTCGTGGCCCGACCGGAGCACGACCGCGACGTTGCCACCGCCTACGCGCAGCGCACCTGGCTCGCCGATCTCTCGCGGCAGTACCTGCGCTACCTGCCGGAGCAGACGGCGGTTCCGGAGATCGAGAGCGTCGGACTGGAGCCGCTGACGAACGCGCTGATCATGTCGCTGAACCTCGAAACCGAGGAGAAGCAGCGCCTCCTCGAGTTCGACGACCTCATCTCGCGCGCCGAGGAAGTCGGCAACGAGCTGCAGCGGCGCATCGAGAGCCTGCAGGTTCTCGGGCCGTACCGGCGCGGCAGCGATCCGCGGTGGAACTAGGCCAGCGCCGCCAGCAGGTAATCCCTCGTGAACGGCTTCGGCAGGAACGCGTCCGCGCCGGCCTCGACGGCTTGCTCGCGCAGCTGCTCGTCGCCGCTCATGACGATGACCCGCGGCGGCGCGGCGCTCTGCTTGATCTTGCGGCAGAGGCGAAGGCCGCCGAACTGCGGAAGAATCACGTCGACGATGACGGCGTCGAACGCGCCGCCGGCGATGCGCTGCAGCGCCTCCTCCGCGCCCGCGGCCTCGGCCACGTCGTGCTCGCGCAGGTAGAGCGCGACGATGCGGCGGATGTGGACGTCGTCGTCGACGACGAGGATCTTCATCGCGTTCGAGTAAACCACGATTCGGCGAGGCGCGCGATGGCGTCGCGGTCGGCGCGGGTGCGGCGCACGAGGAACGTGCCGGCGGCGGGGCCGCGCACGCCGGCGAGCGCCGCGTCGAGCAGCGCCGGGCGCGAGAGCAGAAAGGCCGCACGGCGGCTCCAGTGGATTCGCTTTGCGAAGAGCTCGTGGTGCCGCTCGCGATAGGCGTCCTCGGCGCGAGCGCGGTCGCCGCGGAGCGCGTCGACGATGAACGGCGCCGCGACGAGCGCCGACTGGATGGCCATGGCCATGCCGTTGCCGGTGAGCGGATCGATGATGCCCGAGGCATCGCCGACCATGAAGATCCCGTTTTCGACCGCGGAGCGGGCGCGGAAGATTACCGGCTCGGAGGAAAGGAAGTTCTCCTGCGCCGGCGTGTAGCGCGCGTACATCGCCTCCAGCGCCGGCTCCTCGGCGCGGATCTCGTCGACGAAGGCGTCCCATCGTCCCTTGTGATGGGCGAGGCGACTGGCGTGCACGAGGCCGCAGATGTTCGTGATCCCGCCCTCGACCGCGGCGACGCCGAGGTAGCCGCGGCGGAAGGAGTGGAGCTCGATGACGTTCGCGTCCGTCGGGCCGCGGTAGTGGCGCTTGAAGCCGAAGTTGCGATGGGCACGGTCGCGGACGAACGAGCGCCCGAGCTGCGCGTCGAAGCGGCCCCAGCGTCCCCAGGCGCCGGCGACGACGCGCGCATTCGTCGTCGTCAGATCGGTCGCCGTGGCGGTGACCGGCGTCGCGCCGGCGGCGACGGCGGTGCGGAAGAGCAAATCGTCGAGGAGCATGCGCGAGACGCCGCGCGCGGCGTGGGGGAGATCGAACTCCCACGTGCGATGGCGGGCCACGACGCGGCAGCGATGGATGAACGGCGCCTCGGCCAGCATGACGCCGAGGGCGTCGAGCACCGGCAGCGCGTCGTAAGAGAGGAACTCGCCGCAGAGCTTGTCGCGAGGGAAGGTGTCGCGGTCGATGAGCGCGACGGCGATGCCGCGCCGCGCCAGCAGCGCGGCGAGCGTCGAGCCCGCCGGGCCCGCGCCGATTATCGCGACTTCCACATCAGCAGTGCCCATCGGTACGGAAAGATAGTTTCGACGACGCCGTTCGGCGCGATCTCGCGCACCTCGGCGGTGGTGTAGCCGCGGCGGACCGACGCCGGCGCATCGAACGCGGTGATGCGCCCGACGAGGTGCAGCCAGCGCAGCATGAGCGTGAACAGCAGCGGGATCACGTGCCGGCGCGTGTCGGTGAAGGCCACGCCGACGCGCGCCACGCGCAGCGACTCGCGCAGGATCTGCCGGTTCTCCTCGGGCGTGAAGTGGTGAAAGAAATGCGACGACGTCACGGCCTCGGCGGCGTTCTCGCGAAAGGGAAGATGCCGCGCGTCGGCGACGACGCGGAGGGCTTGCGGCGTTCGATAGGCGAGGTGGCGGAGGTTCCAGTCGACGGCGACGCCGCGGCCGCCGAGGGAATCGACGAGATCCGCCGTGCCGGCGCCGAGGTCGATGACCAGGGGATTTCTCGCTTCGCTCGGAATGACACGCTGCACCATCTTCCGGTACGCACGCGTCCCGCCGCACCAGCGATTGAACCGCTGCAGGTCGCGCAGCGAGCGCTCCACGTCCTCGGCGGGCGCGTCGTCCTCGTCGAGCAGCTCCGGCGTGTCGAGCCTTTGCATCAGACGCGCTTCAGCGCCAGCGCCGAGTTCTTCGAGCCGAAGGCGATCGTGTTGCACACCGCGGCGTCGATGCGGGCGCGGCGGCCGAGGTCGGGGACGTAGTCGAGATCGCACTCGGGATCGGGCACTTCGAGATTGATCGTCGGCGGCAGCACGCCGTCGCGGAAGGCCATCAGCGTCGCGGCCAGGCCCGCGGCGCCGCACGCGCCCTGCGGGTGGCCGATCATCGACTTCGTCGCCGACCCGGCCAGCTTCGTGGCGCGCTTGCCGAAGGCGATCTTCACCGCGCGCGTCTCGATGCGGTCGTTGAGGTCCGTCGACGTGCCGTGGTAGTTGAGATAGCCGACGTCGCTGGTGTCGATGCCGGCGTCTTTCATCGCCAGCGTCATTGCTCGCGCCGGCTCCTCGCCCGACTCGTCCATGCGCACGCGGTGGTGCGCGTCGCACGTCGAGCCGTAGCCCGCGACCTCGGCGTACATCTTCGCGCCGCGCGCGCGCGCCGTCGACTCCCGCTCCATCACGAACATCCATGCGCCCTCGCCGAGGACGAAGCCGTCGCGGTCGCGGGAGAAGGGACGCGAGGCCGTCTCCGGCGCGTCGTTGCGCGAGTTCGAGACGATGCGCATGATGCAGAACCCCGTCATGACGCCCTCGGTGATGGTGGCGTCGGCACCGCCGCAGAGGATGTAGTCGCAGACGCCGAGCTTGAGGTTGCGGTAGGCGTAGCCGACGGCGTCGGTCGACGACGTGCAGCCGGTCGAGATCAGGTGCGAGAAGCCGTGGAGGCCGTAGGCCATGGAGATCTCGCTGGCGATCGTGCCGATCGTGCCCGAGGGGATCGAATAGATCGAGGCCTGCTTCGTGGCGCCGCGGAACCAGAGCTCGTACATGCGCTCGCTGAACTCGACCGCGCCGCCGCCGGAACCGAGCATCACGCCGATGTTGCGGCGCGTCTCGAGGTCGAGCTCGGCGGGGTTGAGCTTGGCGTCGCGCAGCGCTTCGTCGGTCGCGGCGATGGCCAACGGCACGACGCGCGCGACGTGGCGCATGTTCTTGGCGTCGACCCAATCGTCGGGATTGAAATCAACCTCGCCGGCAATGCGGCAGGGGAGCGACGCGGCGTCAAATTGCGTGATGGCCCGGATGCCGGAGCGGCCCGCGGCGAGCGATTGAAAGTAGCGTTCGCGGCCGACGCCGTTTGGGCTTAAGGCGCCGAGCCCGGTAATTACGATGCGGTCGTTCACGCTTGGAAACCGAATGATACGATGCCGGGCAATGCCGAAAGTGGTGACATTTTCGTTGACTCTGCTCCTTGCAACATCGCTGCTGGCCCAGAATGCCGCCGATGAGCTCGCCCGCCGGGCCATCGACGCCGCCGGCGGCACCGCCGCGCTGGAGAAGGCGCGCTACTTCGAGTTCACCTTCGCCGTGGCGCACGGCAACGAGCGCGTCACCGCCTTTCCGCAGCGCCGGGACCGCGTCACGGGGGAGTACCGCGTCAGCGGCCGCGATCCGAAACGCAACGACTTCGTCGTGATCATGAACGTGAAGACACGCAAGGGCCGGGCCTGGCTGAACGGCGAGGAGGTCCACGACTCGCGCCTCAACGACGCGCTCGGCCTTGCGTACACGCGCTTCACGAACGACACGCTCTGGCTGATGATGCCGCTGAAGATGCTCGATCCGGGCGTGAAGCGCGAGGCGGTCGGCGATCGCTCCGACTCCTGCGGGCGCACGTGGGACGTGGTGAAGCTGACGATCGAAGGCGACACGCACTGGGCCTGGATCAACCGCGACACCGGCATGGTCGAGGAGTGGGACATGCACCTGCAAAGCGCGCCGGCCGACGAGCCGCCGGTGCAGGTGATGTTTCATGACTTCGCGCGCCACGGCGGCCTGTGGATTTCCACGCGCCGGGAAGTGCGCAACAAGAATCAGACGGTGATGTTGGACAGCCTGAAGGTCGCGAGCGAGGCGCCGAAGGGGGCGTTCGCGAAGTAGATGACAGGGAACAGGCGGCAGGTGACAGGTTGATGCCGAGTCCTGTCACCTATGACCTGTTCCCTGTGCACTACAACTACGGCTTCACCGCGATGCGGTCGATGACCTGCGACACGCCGTGGACCTTCTGGGCGTCGTGCAGAGCCGTCTGGTGGTCCGTCTCGTTCTTCACGTTGCCTTCGAGCGTGACGACGTTATGGTCGACGTTGATGCTCATTCCGGTGATGTGGTCGGCCGTGAGGTTCTTCCGGATCTCGGCCTCCGTGGCGCTGTCCGACGGAACGACCTTGTTCCAGCCTGTACAGCCGACGCCGCTCATGAGCGCGAGCGACACCAGCACGGGCGCAAACACTTTCTTCATACAAACACCTCCAAACGCCCAAAGAAAGAGCAATGCCCGAGCCAGCCCGGCCCTGGCAAGGTCAACAACTTTACCATCGAATTGCCGTAATTCCGTAGGGCAAAACGTGCTACTCTACTGTTCGGTCCACGAGGTTCCAAATGGCGCTCCTGACGATTCGTCTTTTTGGCGAGCTCGCTGCCGTCGACCATCGTGGCGACGCGCTGTCGGTCGGCAGCCGGCGCACGCAGGCGGCCATCGTCTGGATGGCGCTGCATCTCGACTCCGAGGCGCCGCTGCGCGATTTCGAGGACCTCTTCGGCGACGACGCGGCCATGCTGGCCCGCGATCTTCAGTACGCCTTCCGCTTCCTGCCGACGCGGCTGCTGCAGGGCGACGGGCCGGCGCTGCGCTTCAATCCGGCGGCCGTCGACGTCGATGCCCTGCGCCTGCAGGAGCTCGATGCCATCGGCTCGATTCCGGCGCTGCGCGAAGCGGCCGAGCTCTACCGCGCCAACCTCCTCGACGGTTTCGTCAGCGCCGTCGCGGGCTACGACGAATGGCTGGCCGCCGAGCGCCTTCGCTACTGGCGCATCGGCGTCGGCGTCCTCGGCAAGCTGCTGGCTGCGCAGATCCGGGCCGGCTGGTGGGAGAACGCCGTCGACATCGCCGGCCGCCTGCTCTCGCTCGACCCGACGCAGGAAGTCGTTCACCGCACGCTCATGCGCCTGCAGCTCGACCAGGGCCGCCCCGACGCCGCGCTGCGCCGTTACCAGGAATGCGTCGAGATCCTCCGCCGCGAGTTCCATCGCGAGCCGAGCGCGGAGACGGAGAAGGTGCACGAGGCCATCCTCACCGCGCTCGAGCAGACGCCCGCGCCGCGCGACGTCTTCCTCAAGCCGCTCGACCGCCCCGTGCTCATCCTCCTCGTCGAGGACGACCTCGTCTCGCAGGCGCTGATGGAGGGCTTCCTCGCCGACGCCGGCTACGAAGTCATCGCCGTGAACGACGGCGCGGACGCGCTGATGGAGATCGGCCGCCGCCGCTTCGACCTTCTCCTGCTCGACATCAACATCCCCACCCTGAACGGTCTCCGCCTCTTCGAGATCATGATTCAGAAAGGCATCGACACGCCCGCGATTTTCGTCAGCGGCGTGGCAAGTCCGGAAGTGGAAGCGCGCAGCCTGGAGATCGGAGCGTCCGATTTCCTCCGCAAGCCCATCCGCAAGGAAACCCTTCTGCCGCGCGTTCGCGCCATCGTACAGCGCCGCGAGCGCGAACGAAGCGCACGGTGACCGAATCCATCTCCACCAGTGCCGGCGACGTCGAGCGCCGCAAGCGCGAGCGATACGCGCGCCTGGTGCTCATCGAGCTGCCGCGCCTGCGCTGCATCGGCTTCGCCTTCCTCTCCCTCGGCGTCTACCTCAACAACCGCTTCCTCCTCGGCGAGTCGTCGCTGCACGGCTGGACCGTCGTCACCATCGTCATGGCGGCCTACGCCGCCGTGGCCTGGGCCGTTCAGGCGTTTCTCTACGAGCGCTTCGAGATCGACCTCACGCTCTTCTTCCTCATCGCCGACATGCCGGTGTGGATCGTGGCGCTCTACTTCTCCGGCGGGGAGCGGAGCTGGCTGTTCTTCATCCTCTTCATGCGCTTCGCCGATCAGACACAGACGACGTTCCGGCGCTGCCTGGCCTTCGTGTCGTTCGGGACGCTCCTCTACGCGGGAATGCTGGCGTGGGTGGCGTTCATCGACGGCCGCTCGCTCGACGCCGGCGCGGTCGTGGCCAAGCTGGCCTTCATCTTCTTCGGCGGCGTCTACATCGCCCTGTCGGCGCTGACGTCGGAGTCGCGGCGCAAACATCTGGCCGAGGCCATGCACACGTCGCGCGAGCTGATCCAGATGCTCGAGGAGCAGTCCGTGGAGCTGCGCGACGCCCGCGCCCGCGCCGAGGAGGCCAGCGCCGCCAAGAGCGAGTTCCTGGCCAACATGTCCCACGAGATGCGCACGCCGCTGCACGGCATCCTGGGCATGCTGCAGCTGGCCATCGACAGCGAGCGCTCGCCGGAACGCGTGCGCCAGCTGGAGATGGCCCAGAAGTCGGCCGAGGGACTGCTCGGGACGATCGAAGGCATCCTCGACTTCTCGCGCATCGAGGCCCGCCGCGTCGAGCTCGAGCCGATCTACTTCTCGATCCGCGAGCTCGTCACCGACACCGTCAAAGCGCTCGCCGTCAGCGCCGCGGAGAAAGGGCTGTCGATCTCCTTCGGCATGAACCCCGCTGTTCCCGACCGCTTGTGGGGCGATCCCGTCCGGCTGCGCCAGATCCTGGTCAATCTGCTCGGCAATGCCATCAAGTTCACCGCCGCGGGCGAGATCGTCGTGCGCGTCTGGTGCGACGAACCTGAAGGCAACGACCTGCGTGTCCGCTTCGAGGTGCGCGACACCGGCATCGGCATCGACGTATCGAAGCGCGCGCGGATCTTCGAGCCGTTCGAGCAGGCCGAGGGGACGCGGTCGCGGCGTTTCGGCGGCACCGGGCTCGGGCTGTCGATCGTGTCGCGCCTCGTCGCGGCCATGGGCGGCGCGATCGACATGGAGAGCGAGCGCGGAAAGGGGACGGTCTTCCGCTTCGACGTCGTCCTCGCCTCCGACGCCATCGCCGGCGACGTGGCGCCGGAGTGGGAGCGCGCGCTGGAGGGGCTGCGCGTCGTCGTGGTCGAGCCGAATCCGACCGCGCGCGCCTTCGTCGGCGACATGCTGCGCGCGCACGGCATCGTCCCCGAGGCCTACGGGTCGGTCGACGAGGCCATGCAGCCGAACATCCGCTTCGCCTACGCCTGCGTCGTCGCCGACCGGCGCCTGCTCGCCGTGTCGGGATGGAAGCCGGCGGTGCCGGTGGTCCGCATCGTCTCGATTCTTGATCGCCCGGACGACGAGCTCGTGACCGTGACGCGCCCGGTCGGCGAGCGCGAGCTGATCGACGCCATCGGCATCGCCCTCGAGCTGCGCGAGCGCCCGCTGCCGGTCGTGCATTCGCCGCGCATCGCCGCCAGCCGGGCCCTGCGCGTGCTCGTCGTCGACGATCATCCGATCAATCACGAGTTCGCGGCCGAGGCCTTGCGCCGCCTCGGCCACACGGTCACGACGGCGTCGGGCGGCCAGGAAGCGCTGTCGCTGCTCGAGGCCCGCTCGTTCGACCTCGTGCTGATGGACGTGCAGATGCCCGAGCTCGACGGCCTCGAGGCCACGCGCCGCTTCCGGGCCACGGAGCAGGGGAAGCACACGCCCGTGATCGCCCTGACGGCGCACAGCGGCCGCGACGAGCACGCCCGCTGCGTCGCCGCCGGGATGGACGACGTGATCACGAAGCCGGTGACGACGGCGCGCCTGGCCGCGGTGATCAGCGGCGCCACGGCCGACGACGGGCTGCGCGTGCTCGACGCCGTCGGCGGCAACGTGCTGCTGCTGGCCCGCGTGCGCGAGGCCTTCATGCGGCAGACGCCGCGCCTTCTCGCCGCGATCCGCGAGGCCATCGACGACCGCAACCCCGACGCCATCGCCCGCAACGCCCACACGCTGAAGGGGGCGATGTCGAATTTCACCGGCAGCGACGCGCAGTCGCTGGCCGCCGAGCTCGAACAGGCCGGGAAGGACGGGAACTACGTCCGCGCCGCCGACATCTTGCCGCGCCTGGAAGCGGCGGCTGACGAGTTGGGGAAGCAGATCGACGCGGCGCTGGCATAGTCGCGCCGCCGTCCCGGCGGCCGTACGGGCGGCGTCCCCGCCGCCCGGCGCCGCGACGGCGCCGATACGGCCGGCGAGACGCCAGCGCGACGAGACGAGTGACGAATCGCACATACGGACGTAACTCCGCTGCGTAGCCTTTTGCCTCAATGGCCGAGGTCAAGGGAGTTCTTGTCACCGGCATGAAGACGTTCCTGCTGAACCGCTACGGCAAGAACGTCGTCGACGACGCCCTTACCACGCTCGGCGGCAACGAGGCGAGCCTCATCAAGAAGACCTTCCTCGACGGCTCGTTCTACCCCTACGACACGATGGCCGCCATGGCCGGCCTGACTCACGCGCTGAATCCCGTCCGCAAAACCACCGGGCAGGAGCTCGGCGCGTTCCTCGCCGAGTATGTCTTCAAAGGTCCGTACAAGCCGCTGCTGGCGAAGGAAGTCGTGCCGATGGTGGAGAAGATCGGCTGGATCAAGGACTTTTTCTACCGCGACACGAACGACGTGGAGTCGAAGATGACCGGCGACCGCTCGGCCGTCGTCGTCTATCGCTACTCGCACGGAATCAAGCCGACGCTCGGGCTCTGCCGCAGCCTCAGCGCGTTCTGGGGACGGACGCTGGAGCTCGCCGGGAACATCAAGGTCGCGGCGACGCATCCGACGTGCATCGTCGAAGGGCGCGAGCGCTGCGAGTTCCGCTACACCTGGTGATCACGTCCACAACGAGTCGAGCAGCGGGGCCTTGAAGTAGAACGTGCCGACGCTCAGCGCCTCGTTCTCGCCTTCGTCGTTCGCGACGAAGCTCTTCAGGCGCAGCAGCGGGAGCTTTCGATAGCGGCGGAAGTTCAGCTCCACGTACAGCGGCGTGCCCGGAATCGTGCGCATGGCCGCGCCGGCGCCGGGGGCGATGCCGCGGACGAACTCGTTCACGATCGTGCGCAGCTGCGGGTTCTCCGGGATCTTCGTCGTCGTCCAGATGTCGACCCAGGCGGCGGGGCCGTAGACGAGGCGATAGCGGCGCGCCTCGATCGTGCCGACCTTGCCGGCGATCTCCGGCGCGCGCGCCGGCTCGGGCACGGTCTCGACGTCGGAGCGCCCCAGCTTGCGCAGGACCGCGCCGACGTCGGCGATCGGCACGTTCGTGTACATCCGCCCGTACGGGTTCTCGACCGTGATCGTGCTCGCGCCGTTGCGGCTGAAGCCGTTCAGCCAGATCGTGTCGGCGCGGACGCCGCCGGGATAGACGTGCAGCGTAACGGTGCCGAACTTGCCGAGGAACGGGAAAGGGGCGGCGGGATTCGCTTCGAGCGTGAGGTGGTAGGCGGCGGCGGGGAAGGCAAAAAGAAAAAGGAGGACAGGCACGAGTGCCTGCCCTCCACTGAGACGGCTAGAACGTGGCATCGAGGAACGGGCGCAGCTTCTTCGAGCGCGACGGATGCCGCAGCTTGCGCAGCGCCTTCGACTCGATTTGGCGGATGCGCTCGCGCGTCACGTTGAACGAGCGGCCCACTTCCTCGAGCGTGTGCTCGGCTCCGTCGCCGACGCCGAAGCGCATCTTCAGCACCTGCTCCTCGCGCGGAGTGAGTGTGCGCAGGACCTTCTGGGTCTGGTCCTTGAGGTTCGAGACGATCACGTGATCGATCGGGGAGATCACGGCGCGGTCCTCGATGAAATCGCCGAGATGCGAATCTTCCTCTTCTCCGATGGGAGTCTCGAGGGAGATCGGCTCCTGGGCGATCTTCATGATCTTGCGGACTTTCGCCACGGGCATGTCCATCCGCTCGGCGATCTCCTCGGCCTGCGGCTCGCGCCCGAGCTCCTGCACGAGCGCCCGCGACGTGCGCGTGAGCTTGTTGATCGTCTCGATCATGTGCACGGGGATGCGGATCGTGCGGGCCTGGTCGGCGATGGCCCGGGTGATGGCCTGGCGGATCCACCACGTCGCGTACGTGGAGAACTTGTAGCCGCGGCGGTACTCGAACTTCTCGACCGCCTTCATCAGGCCGATGTTCCCTTCCTGAATGAGGTCGAGGAACTGCAGGCCGCGGTTCGTGTACTTCTTGGCGATGGAGACGACGAGGCGGAGGTTGGCGACGATCAGCTCCTGCTTGGCCTGATCGGCTTCCTCCTCGCCCTGGCGGATCTCGCGGATGGTCTTCTTCAGCTCCTCGTGCGAGGTGGTGTAGAAGGTCTCGAGCTCCTTGAGCTTCTCCTGGTACTTCGTCAGACGGCGGCGGTAGAAGTCGCGGCGGGTCTTGTCCTTCTCGCGCTTCAGGGCCTGCTCGTCCTTGCGGATCATCGACAGCACCTGCGACAGCTCGCTGTCGATGTCCTTCAGCTTGTTGATCATGCGGTTGCGCGTCTGGGGGGTGAAGTCGATGCCGCGCAGCTCGTTCGCGAGCTCGAGCTCGAGGCGCTCCACGCTGCGCTGGGTCATCTTCAGCGTGCGCTCGGAAAGCTTCTTCGGATCCTCGAGCTTGACCAGGGCATCCTTGATCTTCTTATCGAGCTTGGCGATCTTCTCGAAGATGGCCATGATCTCGTTGATCTTGTTCACCGTGCTGGCGGTGAGCTGGCCGTCGGCGTCGATGATCGTGCCGTCATCGTCGGGCATGGCCAGATCGATCATCTCTTTGATGACGCGCGAGTCCTTCTTGGCCGTCTCGTAGATCTTGAAGAGCTCGTCGCGGATGATGTTGTTCTGCGAAAGCGCCTTGTAGACCTTGCGCTCGCCCTTCTCGATGCGCTTGGCGATGTCGACTTCGCCCTGGCGGTCGAGGAGCTTGACCGTGCCCATCTCGCGCAGGTACATGCGCACGGGGTCGTTGGTCTTGTCGACGATGCCGGAGGAGGCGGCGATGATGTCCTGCTGGACCTCCTCGCGCTGGTCCATCTCCTTCTCTTCGATGGTGCCGTCGATGGTGATGATGCCCTTGGCGGTGGTGAGGGGCTGGAGCGCTTTCTCGGCGTCTTCGACGACGTCGATGCCGAGGTCGTTGAAGCGGATGTAGATCTCATCCAGCTCCTCGGGAAGCGACGTGATCTCCTCGGGAAGCACCTCGTAGATCTCGTCGTAGAGCAGGAAGCCTTTTTCTTTGCCCAGAGCGATGAGCTGCTTCACTTCTCCGTATTTCTCTTCGACACTCAACTCGCCGACCCCCTCGTCGAAATTGGAATCCTGTTCGAGATTCGAAGCGCGCAGTCGTGACG
>JBKOUP010000363.1:0-9569 GCA_046723495.1 Acidobacteriota bacterium | reverse complement strand
GTGTAGCCCATCGTCCGCGGCGAGAGGCGGAGGAGCATGTCGTAGAAGCCTTGCTCGCCGAGAGTCTCGATGAGGAACTGCTTGCGGGCGCCGAACATCACGCCCTTGACCTTGGCGATGTCCGGCTTCGGCCCGACGAGGACTTCCTTTCCTTCCAGGCGCGGGAGGGGGACGGCGGTTCCTTTTTTCTGTTGGAGGAGGGACATGGAATCCGTGAAGTGTACTCCCGCGGGTTGCAATTGCCCCTTGACTTGCCGAGTCCCGCGCCGTACATTCGCTCGACAATAAAACCGACCGACCGTCCGGTAACTTTAACTTGGAGGCCGCCCGATGCCGACGCGCTCACTGCTCCTCGTCGTTCTCGCCCTGCTCCTCGCCGTCCCCATCTTCGCCCAGGTCGACACCGCCATCATCGAAGCCGTCGCCCTCGACCAGTCGAAGGCGCCGCTGCCCGGTGTCACCGTCACCCGGCCCGAGACCGGCCTCGCCGTCGTCGGCGTCACCGACTCCACCGGCACGGCGCGCTTCCTCTCGTTGGCGCCGGGCAACTACGCCGTCGAGTTCGCGCTCGAAGGCTTTGCCTCGGTCAAGGAGACGAAAGTGGTCCTCGTCCTCGGCGAGCACCGGAAAGTGCCGGCCGTGATGCAGGCGAAGACGAGCGACGTCATCACCGTCAACGCTGCCACCGAGGTCGTCGACCTCCACAAGACCGACACCTCCACCAACATCCTGCCCGAGCAGATCGAAGAGCTGCCGGTCCCGAACCGCGACTTCCAGAAGCTGGCCTTCCTCGCGCCCGGTGTGCAGCGCGAGCGCGGCGGCTTCCGCTTCATCAACGACGGTCCGGTCATCGGCTCGGGCGGCAACGCCTCGCAGTCGACGATCCTGGTCGACGGCGTCGACGTCACCGATCCCGCCCTCGGCCTGGCCCGCTCGCGCTTCAGCCAGGACGCCATCCGCGAGTTCCGCGTCATCCAGGACCGCTTCTCCTCCGAGATCGGCGGCTCCGCCGGCGGAGCCATGACCATCATCACCAAGAGCGGCACGAACGACGTCGACGGCAACGTCTTCGGCTTCTTCCGCGACAACTCCCTCCGCTCCAAGTCCGTCGCCGAGCAGCAGAAGACCGACTACTCGCGCCACCAGATCGGCGGCACGATCGGCGGCCCCCTCGCGAAGGACCGCCTCTTCTACTTCGCCTCGGCCGAGCAGATCCACGAGACCAAGCCGACGCTCTTCCGCCCGCAGGGGAAGTTCGTCTCGCTCGCCGACGACATCAAGCATCCCTTCGACCAGACCCTCCTCTTCGGCAGCCTCGATCAGCAGCTCGGTTCCAAGCAGACCGCGGGCGAGAAGCTCGTCTACGAGACGTACAAGGAGGACAACTTCCGCGTCGGCGGCCTGGCCGACGAGTCGTACGGCCAGACGCTGAAGCGCCGCAACTGGAGCGCCACGTTCCAGCACAACGCCGTCCTCTCCTCCGACATGAACAACGAGGCCCGCGCCCAGTACGGCTACCACCGCTACGACGAGCCGACGAACTCGACGTCCGTCGCGGAGTGGTTCTCCTCCGGCAACACCCTGATGACCGGCGGCAACATCCTCGGCAATCTCCTCGGCGCCGGCGACACCTACGAGCTCCGCGACACCTTCTACAAGCACTTCGTCGCCGGCCGTTCCTCGCACGACCTCAAGGCCGGCCTCTCCGCGCAGCGCGTCAAGGAGCGCTCGCGCATCGACACGTACTCGTACGGGCTCTTCCTCTACCTCACCGACGACCGCACCCTGCCGCTGGCGTACGCGTACGGCGTCGGCTCCTCGGACGTGACGATGTCGACGAACATCTACGGCGCCTTCGTCGAAGACGCCTGGCGGCCGAACACGAATCTCCTCGTCAACCTCGGCCTGCGCTACGACCTCGACACGAACGGCAACAACCCCACGCTGCAGACGCCGCTCAACGACGGCCGCAAGCGCGACTCGAACAACTACCAGCCGCGCCTCTCGTTCAGCTATGACGCCGGCGGCGACGGCCGCAACATCGTGCGCGGCGGCGCGGGGCGCTTCGTGGGGCGCTTCCTCCTCGTGCCGGCGCTGCAGGAACGGCAGCAGAACGGCCTGACCGGCCGCGTGACGTACACGCGCATCAACGGCGCGCTGCTCGGCTTCCCGTCGCTGGCCCTCGATCCGAAGAACCCGACGACGACCGGCATCGTCTCGAAGCCGGCCATCATCGGCCTCGATCCGAACTACAAGAACCCTGAGGCCGACCAGGCCTCGCTCGGGTACACGATGCGGCTCGGCCAGTCGCGGCTCTTCTTCGACACCGAGGGCATCTACGTGAAGGGACGCGACGAGATCGCCATCCGCGACGTCAACTTCGCCGGGAACGCCGTCGCGGCGACCTCGGCGGCCATCCGCCCGAACACGGCCTTCGACCAGATCAACGTCTACACGAACGACGGCCACTCGACGTATCGCGCCCTCGTCTTTTCGCTCAACGGCAACGTGCGCAAGAGCGACCTGATCACCGCGGCGGTGACGTTCGCCAGCAAGAAGAACATCAGCGACGACTTCAGCCCCGAGTTCCCCTTCGGCTATCCGAATGACCCGGCCAACATCGAGCAGGAGTTCGGCCGCGCCCGCGGCACGGAGCGCTACCGCATCGTGCTCTCCGGCGTGTTCCACGCGCCGTGGGACGTGACCGTGGCGCCGATCTACGAGTACGGCTCCGGCCAGCCGTGGACGCATCGCCTCGGCTACGACCTCAACGGCGACGGCAAGAACTCCGACCGCTGCGCGGCGGGGCTGCCGAACGGCGGCTTCTTCAACAACGTCTGCCCCGGCGGCGTGACGTACGCGCGCAACGCCGAGAACGGGCCGCTGTTCCGCAATTTCTCGCTGCGCCTGACGAAAGCGATCCCGATGGGCTTCGGGCGCGTCGAGGTCATCGGGGAGGTGTTCAACGCCTTCAACAACGTGAACTGGGACGTCAACAGCGTCGCCGCCGGGCAGTTCCTCACCGGCCCGACGCTGGCGAACTACCGCGCCGCCGCGGACAAGACGAAGGCGGCGACGGCGACGGCGAATCCGGCGTTCGGAACGTACAGCGCGACGCTGCAGCCGCGCGAATTCCAGCTGGGATTCAGGCTGGTGTTCTGACGTGGAGCTAGGACTCAAAGACAAGGTCGTCATCGTCACCGGCGGCGCGGCCGGCATCGGCCGCACCACCGCGGAGCGCTTCGCCGCCGAAGGGGCGCGCGTCGTCGTCTGGGACGTCACCAGCGAGCCGAAGATCGACGTCACGAAGCGCGACGACGTCGAGCGCGCCGTCGACGCCGTCATCCGCGAGCACGGGCGCATCGACGTCCTCGTCAACAACGCCGGCATCCTCCGCGACGCCCAGCTCGTGAAGTGGAAGGACGGCGCCGTGGCGTCGACGATGGACGACGCCACGTTCGACGCCGTCGTCAACGTCAACCTCAAGGGCGTCTTCGTCTGCGCGCGCGCCGTCGTGCCGCACATGATCCGCGCCGGACGCGGCGTGATCCTCAACGCATCGTCCGTCGTCGGGCTGTACGGAAACTTCGGACAGACGAATTACGCCGCGACGAAGGCGGGCGTCATCAGCTTCACGCAGACGTGGTCGCGCGAGCTGGGACGCTACGGCATCCGCGTCAACGCCGTCGCGCCCGGCTTCATCGCCACGGAGATGGTCCAGCAGATGCCGCCGAAGGTGCTGGAGTCGCTGGCCGCGAAGGCGCCCCTCGGCCGGATGGGCGATCCCGCCGACATCGCCAACGCCTACGTCTGGCTGGCCAGCGACGCGGCGAGCTTCATCAGCGGCGCGGTGTTGAGCGTGGATGGGGGGCTGGTCCTTGGCACCTGAGTTCGCGAACCTCGTCGCCACCGGCTGCTACCTGCCGGAGATCGAAGTGTCGAACGACGCGTTGCGCGCGAGGTTCGAAGCCACGGCGCCGGAGTTCGTCGACAAGATGGAAGCGTCGAGCGGCATCCGCGCGCGCTGGTATGCGCCGGCGGAGTGGGCGGCTTCGGACTTGGCCCTGCGCGCGGCGCAGCAGGCGCTGGCGCGCGCGGGGAAGACGGCCGAAGAGCTCGACCTGATCATTCTCGGCACCGACTCGCCCGACTACATCACCCCCGCGACCTCGGTCGTGCTGCAGTCGAAGCTCGACGCGAAGAATGCCGGCACCTTCGACGTCGGCTGCGCCTGCGCCTCGTTCCCGACGGCGCTGTCGACGGCGTCGGGACTCATGGCCGTGAATCCGTCGCTGCGCACGGTGCTCGTCGTCGGCGTCTACATGATGCACAAGCTCGCCAACGACGCCGATCCGATGATCTTTTTCTACGGCGACGGCGCCGGTGCGGCGGTGCTCGAGCGCGCCGCGGAGCCGGGCTTCGTCGCCGCGGCGTTCCAGGCCGACGGCTCGTACCACCGCAACTGGCTGATCCCCGCCGGCGGCACGGTCGAGCCGGCGTCGTGCGAGGCCGTCACGGGCGGGCGCACGCGCGTGAAGATGTTCGAGCGCTATCCTCCGGAGATCAACAACGACGGATGGCCGCGGCTCGTGCGCCAGGTGGCGGCGAACGGCGGCTTCGCGGTGAACGACATCGACTTCGCGATCTTCACGCAGGTGCGCAAGCCGACGATCGAGTTGGTGATGAACGAGCTCGGCCTGCCGATGTCGAAGACGCACACGGTGATGGAGAAGTGGGGCTACACCGGCTCGGCGTGCATCCCCATGGCCCTGCACGACGCTTTCGAGGAGAAGAAGATCAAGCCGGGCGACCTCGTCGTGATGGTCGGCTCCGGCGTCGGGTATAACCAGGCCGCCGTGGCGCTGCGCGCGCCGCGCGCGGAATCGAGATTGTTCGCATCGTGATCGCCATCTTGCTCATGACCCTCGCGCAGTTCATCGCCCACACCCGCGCCGAGCTGGCCAAGGGAGGATTGGAGCGCATGGAGCTCGGCGCGACGGTGTATTGGGCGGGAGGGCCTTCTCCCCGCGAGCGGGGAGAAGGTGCCGCGTCAGCGGCGGATGAGGGGCGCCATCCGGGAAGCCTGCGCCCCTCACCCGGCGCTTCGCGCCACCCTCTCCCCGCTTCGCGGGGCGAGGGATCTTCGGTCGTCGTCCTCCTGCACGGCGCGAACGACCAGGCCGGCACGTGGTTCGCCGTCGCCCCGAAGCTCGCGAAACAATACCGCGTCCTGGCCCTCGACCTCGCCGGCCACGGCGAGAGCGGGCCGCGCGAAGGCCCGCTGCCGCTCCCGCTGATGCTCGCGCAGCTCGACGCCGTCCTCGATCGCGAGGGGGCCAAGCGCGTGACGCTCGTCGGGAACTCGATGGGCGGGTGGATAGGAATGCTCTACGCGATGAAGCATCCCGAGCGCGTCGAGCGGCTCGTGCTCGAGGACGCGAGCGGGATGATGTGGCCGCTCTCGGTGCCGCTCGTGGCCTCGAATCGCGACGACGCCATCAAGATCCTCCACGCCGTCCACGGCCCCAACGCGCCGACGCCCGACTGGGCGGTCGACGCCCTGCTCGACCCGCACGCCGGCGATTTGATGAAGCGCGTCCTGGCCGGCGGCGTGCTCGAGCACCTCGTCGACGAGAAGCTGCCGTCGCTGAAAGTACCGACCACGCTGATCTGGGGACGCGACGACGGCGTGCTCCCCGTCGCCTACGCCGAGGCGTTGCAGAAAAAGATTGCCGGATCGAAGCTCTTCGTCATCGACGGCGCGGCGCACATGCCGCACCGCCAGCAGCCGGAGAAATTCCTCGAATGTTTGAGCAAGAGCTCCTCGCCGAGCGGGCACGAGTAACGCCGGAGAATCTGGCCCTCGTCTGCGTCGAGACGGGCGCGCGCCTCACCTACGCGGCGCTGAATGCCGGCGCCGAGCGCGCCGCGGCCATACTGGCTTCGAAGGGCATCGAGGCCGGCGACCGCTTCGGCATCCTGTCGCACAACTCCATCGAATACCTCGAGCTCTTCTTCGCCGCCGGGAAGATCGGCGCCATCGTCGTGCCGCTCTCCACGCGCGCGACCGTGCACGAGCTGACCGCGATCGCCCGCGACAGCGGCATGAAGTGGCTGTATCGAACGGAAGAGTTCCCCGACGTCCCGCTCGAGCCGGGGCCGAAAACGAACGAGGACGTCTACTGCCTGCTCTACACGTCCGGCACGACCGGGAAGCCGAAAGGCGTGATGATCCCGCGCCGGCAGCTCTACTGGAACGGCTACAACACCGTCGTCAACTGGGGGCTGCGCGAGGACGACGTCAGCCCGATCTACACGCCGCTCTACCACGCCGGCGGCATCGCCGCGTTCACGATCCCGATCTTCACCGTCGGCGGGACGATCGTTTTGTTCAAGTCCTTCGATCCCTCGAAAGTCTGGCAGACGATCGAGCGCGAGCGCTGCACGGTGGTCCTCGGCGTGCCGACGATCTGGAAGATGCTCATGGACGCGCCGGAGTTCGCGACCGCGAAGCTCGACCACGTGCGCTGGTTCATCAGCGGCGGCGCGCCGCTCCCTGCGTATATCGCCGAGGCCTATGCGAAGCGCGGCGTGCCGATGAAGCAGGGCTATGGGATGACCGAGGTGGGCGTGAACTGCTTCACCATGACCGTGGCGGAGTCGGTGACGAAGCGCGGCTCCATCGGGCGGCCGATGATGTTCACCGAGGTCCGCGTCGTCGACGCAGACGGCAACGACGTCGCCGACGGCGAGGTGGGGGAGATGTGGATCCGCGGCCCGCACGTGTCGCGCGGCTACTGGAACAACGAGGAGGCCACGCGCGCGGCCTTCCGCGACGACGGCTTCCTCCGCACCGGCGATCTGGCCCGGCGCGACGCCGACGGCTTCCTCACCATTGCCGGCCGGGCCAAGGACATGTTCATCAGCGGCGGCGTGAACGTCTATCCGGCGGAGATCGAGGCCGAGTTGGTGTCGCATCCGCGCGTGGCCGACGCCGCGGTCGTCGCCGTCCCCGACGAGACCTGGGGCGAGGTCGGCGTCGCCTTCGTCGTCGGCGACGCGACAGAGGACGACCTCTCGGCGTATCTTTCGCTGCGCATTGCCCGGTTCAAGCTGCCGAAACGCTACTTGTTCGTCGATGCGCTCCCGCGCACTCCGTACGGCAAAGTCGAGAAGGGAAAGCTGCGCGAACAGCTGACATGAACCAGATCGAACGCTCCGAGCGCTCCCGCACGCAGATCCTCGACACGGCCCTGAAGCTCTTCGCCCACCACGGCTACGGCGCCACGAGCGTGCGCGACATCGCCGAGGAGGCTGGGCTGTCGAAGGGAAACGTCTATCACCATTTCCCCGACAAGGAGTCGATCTTCCGGGCCCTGCTCGACCGCTACTTCGACGCCATGTCCCAGCCCGACTTCCCGTTCAACCGCGCCCTCGCCACCGGCACGTTCCCGGAGAACCTCGAGCAGATGGGGCGCGCCGCGCGCGAGACGGTGAAGGCCTACCGCGACTACGTGGCTCTGATCTACGTCGACGTCGTCGAATTCGACGGCAGCCACATCCGCAAGTTCTACGCGGAGATGGCCAAGCGCTTCGACACGTTCATGAAGCAGCACGGGATGGAGGAGGAGCTGCGCGGGAAATTGCAGGACGGCCTCTCGCCGATCTCCGCGGTCATGCTGGCCACGCGGATCTTCTACAACTATTTCTCGATCGAGATCATCTTCGGCGTCAAGGATCATTTCGGGAAGCACACGGACGAGGTCATTGGGGAGATCTCGCGGATTCTGCGGCATGGGATGTTGAAGTGCTGAGTGCTGAGTGCTCGCGCCGAGCTCAACAACCGGCACTGAAACAGAGAGTTAACGGAATCGACTGAACATCTGGAGCATTCTTCAACTCACAGGAGAACGCCCGGATGCACCGCTTCAGCCGCATTGCCCTCGCGCTGTCCGCGGTTGCAGTCACCGCCCTCGGACAGCCGTCGAAGCTCAGTGAGACCGTCAACGTGCACCTCGTCGAGGTGCCGGTCACGGTCGTCGACCGCGAGGGAAATCCCGTGCGCGGCCTCAAGCAGTCCGACTTCGAGATCTACGACCAGGGGAAGAAGCGCGACATCACCGTCTTCGATCCCGTCGACTTCGCCTCGACGGCCTCGCTGCAGGCCACCTCGCCGCTCAATCCGGCGGCGCGGCGCAGCTTCCTCCTTCTGCTCGACATGAGCTTCTCCTCGCCGAACGGGCGGGCCAAGGCACAGGAGGCGGCGCGCGCGTTCATCGCCAAGACCCTCACCCGCCGCGACCTCGCCGCCGTCGGGACCATCGACATCGAGCACGGCTTCCGTCTCCTCACCTCGTTCACCACCGACCGCACCGCCCTCGTGCAGGCCATCTCCAATCCGAAGGCCTTCGTCTCCGGCGATCCGCTGCAGCTCGGCGGCATCGACATCTTCACCTCCGTGCTGCCGGACACGAACAGCGCCTCGGCCACCAACAACACCCGCGACGACCAGGCCCTGGAGAACGTCAAGGACATCGCCCGTCTGGAGAAGCGCATCAACGACAGCTACAGTCGCACGCGCGTGGAGCGGCAGATGACGATGCTCGGCGACATGGCCCGCACGCTTCAGGCCGTGCCGGGGCGGAAGCAGATCGTTTTCATGTCCGAGGGCTTCGATGCCCGGCTCGTGCAGGGGCGCGACGTGCGCGACGTCGACGAGGCCAAGGAAGAGATGGCGCAGGCCACCTCCGGCGAGTACTGGAAGGTCGACTTCGATGCCCGCTTCGGCAGCTCCACGACCATGTCCCTGCTCGACCGCATGGCCCATTTCTTCCGCGGCTCCGACGTCGTCCTCCACGCCATCGACATCCAGGGGCTGCGCGTGCAGAACGACCTGCAGTCGGGCGCGAAGATCAATTCGAACGAGGGGTTGTACCTCCTGGCCCACTCGACCGGCGGCGCGCTGTTCCAGAACGCCAACGACCTCGGCCGCGACTTCGACAAGATGATGCGCCAGCAGGAAGTCGTCTACGTCCTCGGATTTCGGGCCTCCTCCACCACGCCCGGCAAGTTCCACGACCTGAAGGTGAAGGTGAAGGGGCTGCCGGTGGGATCGACCGTCAGCCACCGCGGCGGCTATTACGAGAGCAACGGCAGCGCGAACGCCGTCGAGCGCACCCTGACGAACGCCGAAGTGATCATGAACGACATCCCCGAGAACGACATCCACATCGCCGCGCTCGTGGCGGCCCTGCCGGGAAAGTTGGCCAGCCCGGTGCCGGTGATCGTGGAGATCAACGGCCAGGACCTGGCGAACGGGGCGAAGACGAAGGACGTCAAGGTGGACTTCTATATCTACGCCTTCGACGAGGAGGGCGTCGTCCGCGACCGCGTCTTCCAGCGCATCAACATCGACCTGGCCAAGACCGGCGAGCAGCTCAGGAAAACCGGCCTGAAGTACTACGGCATGCTCTCGCTGCCGGCCGGAAAGTACGCGGTGAAGGCGCTGGTCCGGCTGCCGGAGTCGGAGCGGAAGGGCTTCGCGCGCGCCGACGTGAACGTGCCCGGCG
>JBKOUP010000367.1:0-2854 GCA_046723495.1 Acidobacteriota bacterium | reverse complement strand
TTCGCATCCGCCGTCGCTCGCAGCATGAAGCTGCCGAAAACGGCCCTCTCACTCCACCAAGCTCTCCAACACGCTCTGAACTGAAGCCTTCTCCACGCTTCACTCTCAGTTCCGCCCTGTCAGCCAATGGCCAAACTCCAGGGCGCGGGTTGAAACCCGCGCCACATAAGCTATGTGGGGCGGATTTCAATCCGCCGCACGCTACAATCGTTTTCAGATGCAGTACCGCGAGCTCGGGCGCACGGGAATCAGAGTCAGCGCCATCGGCTTCGGCGCGTGGGCGATCGGCGGCACGGCCGAGGCCTCGGGGACGCCGTTGGGGTGGGGGCGCACCAGCGACGACGAGTCGCTCGCCGCGATCCGCCGCGCCCGCGACCTCGGCGTCACCTTCTTCGACACCGCCGACAGCTACGGCTTCGGCCGCAGCGAGTCCCTCCTCGGCATCGTCCTCTCGCGCCGGCGCAACGACGTCGTCATCGCCACGAAGGTCGGCATCGTCCGCACCGCCACCGGCGAGATGCGCAAGGACTTTTCGAAGCAACACATCTTTCACGCCGTCGACGGGTCGCTGAAGCGCCTGCGCACCGACTACATCGACCTCTATCAAACGCACAACCCCACGATGGAAGAGCTCCGCCGCGACGAGATCCAGGAAGCGATGGAGATGCTGCAGGACGCCGGCAAGATCCGCTCGTGGGGCATCTCCATCAACACGCCCGAGGAGGGGCTGGAGATCGTCGAGCGCGGCTGGGCGCACACGCTGCAGGTGCTCTACAACATCGTCAACCAGGCACCGGCGCGCGAGCTGTTTCCGGCGGCGCAGGCGAAGGGCTACGGCATCATCGCCCGCGTGCCGCTGGCCTCGGGGCTGCTGACCGGGAAGTTCCGCGCCGACTCGCAGTTCTCCGCCGACGACGTGCGCCAGAACTTCCTCACCCCGCGGCGATTGCAGGAGGCGGTCGACCGCGTCGACGAGGCGAAGGCGATCATCGGCGGCAGCGCGCGCAACCTGGCCGAGGCCGCGCTGCGGTTCGTGCTCGCGAATGAGGCCGTGTCGACGACGATCCCCGGCGCGAAGACGGTGCATCAGGTGGAGACGAACGCGGCGGCCGCCGAGGGCACGTTGCCGGCGGATGTGGTGGAGAAGCTGCGGACGCGGCTGGGGGACGTGAACTTCTATCAGAAGCACGGCATACGCATCTGACCCGAAACGTTCTCTAGTCCTCATGCCCTCTCGCACCATCTCCATCCGCGGCGCGCGCACGCACAACCTCAAGAACATCACCGTCGACATCCCCCAGCGCCAGCTCACGGTGCTGACGGGGCCGTCCGGTTCGGGGAAGTCGTCGCTGGCCTTCAACACCCTCTATGCCGAGGGGCAGCGGCGGTTCGTCGAGTCGATGTCGACGTATGTCCGGCAGTTCCTGGAGCGCATCGACCGGCCCGACGTCGACGAGATCGACGGCATCCTCCCGGCCATCTCCATCGAACAGAAGAACTCGGTGAAGAACGCCCGCTCCACGGTCGCGACCGCCACCGAGCTCGCCGACCACATCCGCCTCTTCATGACCTACTGCGGCGAGACGTTCTGCCCCGACTGCAAACGCATCGTGCGCAAGGACTCGCCGGAGTCGATCACGCGCACGATCGCGGAGACGCTGCGCGGCAAGCGCGCCGTCGTCCTGGCGCCGGTGTTCTTCGACGCTGCCAGCCGCCAGGAGGTGCTGGTCCAGCTGATCAAGGCTGGCTACTTCCGCGCCTGGATCGGCGGCGAGGTGCGCGACATCAAGGAGACGGACACGTCGTCGTTTCATTCGCTGGAGATGGTCATCGCGCGGCTGCGCGTGGAGGATGACCAGCGGATCACCGAGGCCGTCGAGCAGGCCTTCGAGCTAGCGAAGGGGACGGTCAACGTGCTCGAGGAGAGCGAGGATGGCTGGGTCTCGCACCGCTTCACGTCGCGCTTCGCCTGCAACGGCTGCGGGCAGGAGTTCGTCGAGCCGGTGCCGCATCTCTTCTCGTTCAACTCGCCGCTCGGCGCGTGCACGAACTGCCAGGGCTACGGCCGGATCATCGGCATCGATATGGAGAAGGTGCTCCCCAACCGCGCCTTGCGCCTCGACGAGCTGCCGGTGGCGCCGTGGAACTCGCCGGGCTACGAGGATTGCTACGAGGACCTCGAGAAGGCGGCGAAGAAGTACCGGCTGCGGCTGAACGTGCCGATCGAAAAGCTCACGGCCGAGGAGTGGGACCTGCTCTACAACGGCCGCGGGAAGTGGTACGGGATCAAAGGCTTCTTCGAGTGGCTGGAGACGAAGAAGTACAAGATCCACGTGCGCGTGAAGCTGGCCAAGTACCGCAGCTACGAGCCGTGCCCGCAGTGCCATGGATCGCGGTTGAAGGCCGCGGCGACGAACGTGAAGTTCCGCGGGCTGACGGTCGGCGATCTGTTCGCAATGGACGTGAAGACGGCAAGGCGATTCTGGGAGTATCTGCCGTTGGATCGATCCGAGGAGGCGATCGCCGGGCATTTGCGCCGGGAGATCGTGAATCGGCTTGTGTACCTCGACGAAGTCGGGCTGTCGTATCTGACGCTCGACCGCCAGACGCGGACTTTGTCGGGCGGGGAATCGCAGCGGATCAATCTGGCTGCGGCGCTGGGCTCCGCGTTGACGGAGACGATGTATGTGATCGATGAGCCCACCGTGGGGCTGCATGCGCGGGATTCGGAGCGGCTGCTGGCCGTGCTTCGGCGGCTGAAGAATGCGGGGAACACGGTGGTCGTCGTCGAGCATGATCCGACGATCATCAGCGGGGCCGATCACACGATCGAGCTTGGGCCTGTCTCTTATAC
>JBKOUP010000054.1:0-5470 GCA_046723495.1 Acidobacteriota bacterium | reverse complement strand
GACCAGGAGCACCGGCGTCCACTTCGGCGACTTCAGCCACCCGATGAAACCGGCTAGAAGCGCATTCTTGTCGAAGAAGACGCCGGCCACCGGTACGATCATCGCGACGAATGCGACAACGCTGAAGCCGCCGAAGATGATCGTGCTGATGTGCGGCCTGAGATGCGCGGTGAACCAAACCCAGCCGAGTGTCAGGACGACTGTAGCCAGCACCGCGTTGGCGGTGTATCTGGTTCCGTACCTCTCTCGCAACGGCACGGTCTCGGGCATGGGGGCCATCCTTCACTACATAGTGTCGCGGAGTCCGAAAACGTTACATCCTCCATAAGCCGCCTCATCCGTGCGGCGGCGGGTGGTGCTCGAGCGGGCGGATCAGCTCGGGCGGGTGGCGGATCGGCAGGCGGACCGCGTTGAGGTCGCGGACAGCGTTGATTCCGCGCCGCAGAAACCAGGCCAGGAGGCTGAGACCGAAGATCGGACGCCAAAGGTCCCAGAAATCGTTCTTGTGGTGCCCGGACCAGAACAACAGCGCGAACTCGCTGAAGAAGAGGATCGATGCGAGAACCATCGCCGCGTACGAGCGCCGCCACGCCAGAATGCCGAGCAGCCCGAGCACGAAGCCGGCGGCGCCGATCGCGTACAGCGTCTGGTCGGGATTGCCGTAGCGGATCACGGCGAACGCGAGGAAGAGCTGTAGCGCCGCCAGGCACCAGAAAATGCTCACCGTCACCCAGATCGTATGCGCCGGATCGCCCTCGGAACCGGGCAGCGGATGGCCGTTGCGCGTCAGGTAGAGGAACGGCGCGCCGTTCGGGCCGTTCGTGATCCAGACGCGCAGGAGACTCTCGTCGGGCAGCGCGATATCCAGACCCTCGTGCAACGCGCCGCGATTCGTGCGGACGAGCTCCCTGCCGTCGAGCACGATCCGGACGTCGCTCCAGTCCATGTTGCGGCGCAGCTCCAGCCGCTTCGGCCGGCGCGGTGCCAGCGCATACCGCCTGTTGAACATTTTCGTAGTATAGAGGCCACCATGAGCGTTCAACCCCTCCGCGAAGTCACCCCCCAGCCCGCCCTTTTCGACACCATCCTCGAGCTCATCCGACGCACCTCCACGCAGTTGCCGGACGACGTCGTCCGCGCGGTCACGGCGGCGCGGAAGAACGAGGCCGAGGGATCGAACGCGGACGTGGCCCTCGACGTCATCGGCTGCAACATCGGCATGGCGCGGGAGAGCTCGCTGCCGCTCTGCCAGGACACCGGCACGATCCTCTTCTACGTCCACACCCCGGCCGGCTACGACCAACTCGAGTTCGAGGAGATCGCCACCGAGGCCGTGCGCGTGGCGACGAAGAAGGGCTACCTGCGGCAGAACAGCGTCGACAGCATCACGGGAAAGAACACCGGCGACAACACTGGACCGGGCTCGCCGTCGTTCCACTTCCACCAGTGGCGCGAGCCGCACGTCGAGGTCAAGCTCATGCTCAAGGGCGGCGGCTGCGAGAACATGAACGCGCAGTACTCGCTCCCGCACCCCGACCTCGGCGACCGCAATCTCAAAGGCGTCGAGAACGCCATCCTCGACTGCGTCCTGCAGGCACAGGGGCAGGGCTGCGGCCCCGGCATCCTCGGCGTCTGCATCGGCGGCGACCGCGGCAGCGGCTATGCGAACGCGAAGGAGCAGCTGCTGCGCCTCCTCGACGACACCAACGAAGACCCCGAGCTGGCCGCGCTCGAGCAGCGCGTCGTGGAGAAGGCCAACAAGTCCGGCATCGGTCCGATGGGGTTCGGCGGCAACACCACCCTTCTGGCGTGCAAGATCGGCACGCTCAATCGGCTGCCGGCGTCGTTCTTCGTCTCCATCGCCTACATGTGCTGGGCGTACCGCCGGCGCGGCGTCAACCTCGACCTCCAAGGCAACGCAACGGAATGGTTGTACTGACATGGCAAACATCAAGCTCACCACCCCTGTCGACGAAGCCACCATCCGCTCCCTCCACGTCGGCGACACCGTTTCCATCAGCGGCCGCCTCTACACCGGCCGCGACGCCGTCCACCATCGCCTGCACAGCGGCGTGAAGCCGCCCGTCGATCTCGAGGGCGCGATCCTCTACCACTGCGGTCCGGTCATGGTGAAAGAGGGCGACCAGTGGGTCTGCAAGGCCGCGGGGCCGACCACGTCGTCGCGCGAGGAGCCGTACGAGTGGGAGGTCATGCGCGACTACAAGATCCGCGGCGTGATCGGCAAGGGCGGCATGGGTCCGAAGACGCTGGCGGCGTGCAAGGAATACGGCGCGGTCTATCTGCACGCCATCGGCGGCGCGGCGCAGGTCTGCGCGGCGTCGATCAAGCGCGTCGACGGCGTCGACTGGATGGACCTCGGATCGCCCGAGGCCATCTGGCACCTGTGGGTCGTCGACTTCATGGCCATCGTGACCATGGATGCGCACGGGCAGTCGCTGCACCAGCAGGTCTTCGAGGCGTCGCGGGAACGCTTATCGCAGTTGAAGGCCTGAGTGAGGATCGAGCGCGACACACTCGGCGACGTCGCCGTTCCCGATGATGCCCTCTGGGGCGCGCAGACGCAGCGCGCCATCGAGAACTATCCGGTCAGCGGGCTGCGCGAGCATCCCGTCTTCGTCCGCGCCTTCATCCTGCTGAAGAAAGCGGCGGCGCTGGCGAATCCGCTGGAGCCGCGCGTCCGCGAGGCCATCCTTCGCGCCTGCGACGAGCTGCTGGCGAACGAAGACAAGTACCGCGATCAGTTCCGCGTCGACGTCTTCCAGGCCGGCGCCGGCACCTCGTTCAACATGAACGTGAACGAGGTCATCGCGAATCTGGCGAACGAAAAGCCGGGCGTGTACGACCCCGCGCGCCCGAACGACCACGTCAACATGGCCCAGTCGACGAACGACGTCTTCCCGACGGCGATCCGCGTCGCGGCGCTGCTGCTGCTGCGCGAGCTCTGGCCGGCATTGGCGATGTTGGCGGATGCGCTCGACGAGCGCGGCGACGCCTTCCGCGACGTGATCAAGTCGGGGCGCACGCACCTGCAGGATGCCGTGCCGGTCACGCTCGGCCAGGAGTTCAAGGCCTACGCGGCCGCCGTGAGACGCGCCACTCGGTTGTTGAAGGACGCTTCGAACGAGCTGCACATCCTCGGCATCGGCGGCACGGCCGCCGGCACCGGCATGAACGCGGCGCGCGGCTATCGGCACGAGGTGATCAGGCATCTCGACGAGATGACCGGCCTCGACCTGAAAGCGACCGACGACCTGCGCGAGGCCATGCAGTCACAGCTCCCCGTCGCTGCCGTCTCCGCGGCGCTGCGCAACCTCTGCCTCGAGTTGACGCGCATCGCCAACGACCTCCGCCTCCTGGCCTCGGGGCCGCAGACCGGGCTCGCCGAGATCATCCTTCCTGCGGTGCAGCCGGGGTCGTCGATCATGCCGGGCAAAGTGAACCCGTCGATGCTCGAGTGCCTCAACCAGGTCTGTTTTCACGTCATCGGTGCCGACACCGCCATCGCCTTCGCCGTGCAGGCGGGGCAGCTCGAGCTCAACGTCATGATGCCGCTCATGGCCTTCGAGCTCCTCTTCTCGATCGAGATCCTGAAGAACTACCTGCCGCTGTTCGTGGAGAAGTCGATCAAAGGCATCGAGGCCGACCGGAAGCGCGCCGAGGAGTACTACATCAGCTCGCCGTCGCTGGCCACGGCGCTCAATCCGATTATCGGCTACGCGCGCGCGGCAGAGATCGCCAAGGAATCGGCGAAGACGGGGAAGCCGATCCCCGAGCTGCTGCGCGAGCGGAAGCTCCTCAGCGAGGACGAGATCGCCCGGATCTTCACGCCCGAGTTTTTGGCCGGCCAGGGCGACTGACTGGTATTCTTTGCCGCGGTCCAATGCGGTTGTTCATCGCCACGACGTTTCCGGCGGCCGTCCTGCGTCTGCTGAACGAGCGCATTGCACCGGTGCGGCCGAAGCTGCCGCCGGCGTCGTGGGTGCGGCCCGAGACGCAGCACCTCACCTTCGCGTTCCTCGGCGAGCATCCGGAGACGCTCGTCGAGCGCCTGGCGCCGCTGCTCACGTCGCGGCTGGGCGGCGTGGCGCGCTTCGAAGCCTCGCTGCGCGGCTGCGGCTTCTTCCCGAACTCGCGGCACGCGCGGGTCGGGTGGGTGGGAGCGGAGCCGGAGGATCGCTTCGGCGAGGTCGCGCGCGCGGTGCGCGAGGCGGTGAAGGACACCGGCGTGGAACTCGACCGCAGCGAGTTCCGCGCCCACCTGACCGTGATGCGCATGCGCGAGGGATGGCCGCCGCTGTCGATCGAGACGTTCACGAAGGCGCTGCGCGACTACAAGTCGGAGACGTTTCCCGTCGACCGCGTCACGCTCTACGAGAGCAAGCTCAGTCCGAAGGGGGCGGAGCACACGGCGCTGCAGGAGTTTGGGCTGGCGTAGGGCGGGCCCTACCGCCCACGTGCGGCGCGCCCGGTCGCGATCTCCTTCCCCCGCAACTGACCGCAGGCGGCGGCGATCTCGCGTCCCTTCGAGCGACGGACGGTGACGGCCACGGCGTTCCGCACGAGCGTGTCGACGAAATGGTCGATGGCCGCGTCCGTCGGGCGCTTCATCCACGGCGGCAGGTTCGGATCGGGATTGAACGGAATCGCGTTCACCTTCGCGCGCAGGCCGCGGATCAGCCTCGCCAGCGCGACAGCGTCGTGCGGCGCGTCGTTCCAGCCGGCCAGCAGCACGTACTCGACCGTGATCGCGCCGGGGTAGTGCTTGAGCGACGCGAGCAGTTCCGGCAGCGGGTACTTCGCCGTGATCGGCATGATCTCCGTGCGCCGTTTCTGGTCGGGCGCGTTGATCGACACGGCCAGGTTCGGCCGCCGCTCCAGCGCCGCGAGGGCGTCGATGCCGGGGATGATCCCCGAGGTCGAGACCGTGATTCGCTTCGGCGCCACCGTCGTGTAGAGGATGTCGAGCGTCGTCGTCAGGTTCTCGAAGTTCAGCAGCGGCTCGCCCATGCCCATGAAGACGACGTTCATCCGCTCGCGCGGCACGTCGTGCTCGTGCTGGATGGTGAAGAACTGCCCGAGCATCTCGCTCGGCGCGAGGTTTCGGCCGGCGCCGAAGAAGCCGGTGACGCAGAAGGTGCAGCCGACCGCGCAGCCGGCCTGCGACGAGAGGCAGACGGACGTCCGCTCTCCCATCGGCATGTACACCGACTCGATGCGGTTGCCGTCGCTGAGGCGGAAGAGGTACTTGCGGCTGCCGTCGGGCGCGGGCGGCGTCCGCTCGACGACCTCGGGGAACGCAAGGGTGAAGCGCTCCGCGAGCTGCGCGCGGAGGTCGCGCGGCAGATTCGTCATCGCCTCGAACGACGACACGCCGCGCTCGTGCATCCACTCGGCGATCTGGCGGATTCGAAACTTCGGCGAGACGATGCCGGCCAGCGCGGCTTCGAGC
>JBKOUP010000196.1:0-10050 GCA_046723495.1 Acidobacteriota bacterium | reverse complement strand
GTCTCGCGGCTGCCGTCGCGGTATCCGTTCACGCCGGTGCCCGCGTACGTGCTCACGTTGCCGGCCGCGTCGATGCGCCGCACGCAGTTGTTGTCGAGATCGGCGACGTAGACGTTGCCCTGCGCGTCGGCGGCGATTCCGTAGGCGTAGCCGAAGCGCGCGGCCGCTCCCTGGCCGTTCGTGAAGCCGCGCTGTCCGTCCGCACCGGCGATGCTGGTCGAGAGGCCGTCCGGCGAATGCTTGCCGATCACCGTTGACGTCGACCAATAGATGTTGCCGTTCGGGTCGACAGCCAGGCCGACAGGATTCGAGACGTAGCCGAGGGTGATCACGAAACCCGACAGCGTGATCTGGCGGATGCCGCCGGCCGTGCCGGCGAGGACGCGGCCGTCCGCCGTGGCTGCCGTCGTGGCCGGGTAATAAAAGCGCGCCACGTCGCCGGCGCCATCGCTGAATCCCGATTGCACCGGCGAGCCGGCGAGCAGCGAGAGCACGCCGTTCGGCGCGCGCTTGTGGATCACGATGCCGGCCGCGTCGGAAAGGATGGCGTTGCCGCCGCCGTCGAAACCGATGCCGGCGAAAATGGGAAATGTTGCGTAGCTCGGGACCGCCGAGAGCCGCGTGACCGTGCCGGAGGCGGCGATCCGGTAGATGTCGCCGCCGGCGGCCCACAGCATGCCCGCGGCATCGAAGCGCAGCGCGAGGGCGAAGATGACGGAGGCGAACGTGGTCACGATGCCGTCGCGCGTCACGCGGCGGATCTTGTTGTTGTTCGTGTCGGCGACGTAGATCGCACCGTCCGGACCGATCGTCAGACCGGAGATCGCGTTGAAGCGTGTATCGAGTCCGACGCCGTCGGCGTCTCCGCACCCGTCCAGGCTTCCGGCGACCGTGGTCATGCCTGCGGCATCGAGTCTGCGGAGCACGCAACCGTCGCCGACGTAGATCGTGCCGCCGGCATCGACCGCGACCGCGTGGGGCAAGATTAAACCCGCGGCAATCGTCGTGACCTGGCCGTCGAGCGTCACCCTCCGCAGGGCGCGGTTGCCGGCGTCCGCGACGATCAGCGCGCCGTCGGGCGCCAGGTCGAGGCCCTCGGGGAATCGGAAGCGCGCCGCGGTTCCGGTGCCGTCGGCAAAGCCCTCGTGCCCGTTGCCGGCCAGCGTCGATACCGTGCCGTCGGGGGCGATCTTTCGGATCGCGCAGTTGCCGCTGTCGGCGACGTAGGCGTTGCCCGCGCCGTCGACGGCGAGCTGGCGCGGCAGGGAAAAGCGCGCCTCGCGTCCGTCGGCGTAGCCGCCGCCGGTGGACGGCCCCGCCAGATGCCGGAACGTCACCGGGCCGGCGGCGACACTCGCGGCCGCGAACACGGCGAGCACCGCGGCCAGGGCAGCGCGCATGGCCCTAGCTTACCTCCGGATGGGCGGAAATCGAGCGCTCACGCTCTCTGCAGCACGGCCACTTCGAACCGAGGCGGCTCCGCGATGGCCCGCTTCACCGCGCAGTGCTCGACGGCGCGCAGGAGCGCTTCGCGGTATTTGTCGGGGAACGCGGGCGGCGTGGCGATGCCGAGGCGGATGGCCTGGACCTTGTTCGGGATCGTGGCGTCGCGCTCCACCTCCATCGTCACGTCGAGGCCCTCGGTCGTGATCTGCCGCTCCTGGCAGAAGCGGAGCGCGTAGAAACCGGCGCAGGTGGCGATGGAGGCGAGGAAGAGCTGGAAGGGCGTGGGAGCGCTGCCGTCTTGATCGGTGTGAATCGTCTGCCCGTTCACGACGACGTCGACGGCCACTCCACCGGGAAACGTTACGTTGTACATGCCGGCAATATAGCTGAATGGGCATATCGACATGCTGTGACGAATATCATAGCTGCGTGCGCGCCGCCCTCCGGATCGGCATCATCCTGCTCGTTTCCCTCTTCATCTTCGCCCAGTACGTCCGGCGCACCGGCATGTTCTTCCCGACGCGCTACCCGCTCGGCAACTGGGACGCGCACACCTACGGCGTGGCCCCCGAGGACAAATTCTTCACCACCGCGGACGGCGTGAAGCTCCACGGCTGGCTCTTCCGCGCCAACGACCGGGCCTCGCCGCTCGTGGTCTGGTTCCACGGCAACGGCGGCAACATCACCGACCGCGCCCCGATCGCCGCGGAGCTGGCCCGGCGCGGCCTCGCGGTCTTCGTCTTCGACTGGCGCGGCTACGGCAAGAGCGACGGCACCCCCTCCGAGGGAGCGCTGAAGAAGGACGCGATGGCGGCGTACGACTTGGCCACGACGTGGGCGAAGCCCGAGGACATCGTCCTCTACGGCGAGTCCCTAGGCGGACCGTACGCCGCCTACGTAGCGAAGGAGCGCAAGGCCCGCTGCGTCGTCATCGAGAATTCCTTCCCCTCCCTCGCCGCGCTCGGCAACGCGATCTATCGCCCGCTACCGCTCGGCTGGTTCGCGCCGCTGGCGCTGCGCACCACCGCCTGGCTGAACGACGCGCACCTGCCGGTGCTCGTGCTCCACGGCAAGCGCGACGAGGTCATCCCCTTCGCCCTCGGCAAGAAGTTGTACGACGGTCTGACGGTGCCGAAGGAGATGTTCGTCTGCGAGACCGGCGGCCACTGCGAGATCCCCTTCGTCGAGGGGCCGCGCTACTACGACGCCGTCGTCCGATTCGTCACGGACAGGTCGCGAACGCCCCCGTATCGGTGATCGCCGGCGCGGGCGAGCCGCCGGCGTGGAAGTACGTCTTCGTCTTCTTCGCTTGCGTGTCGACGACGGTGATCGTGTACTCGACGTCGGTCGTGGCCGCGGAGAAGACCCAATACGTGTTGCTCAGCGGGCAGCCGTTCAGCACCTTCAGCAGCACCTCGACGTTGTCGGGGCCGAAGAACCAGAAGAGCGCCGAGGCGTCGGTGTACTTGATGGCCTGTCCCTGTCCGCTCTGGCCGTCGCTCGTCTTCCAATCGATGTGCACGGAGAAGCGGTTGTTGCTGAGGCAGACCACAGTCGCGGAGGGATTGCACGCCGTCGCCGTCGGATTCAGAAACGGCTGCAGCACCGGATAGCTGCTGGCGAAGGCGCCGTCGACGTTGAGCACCTGCGGGTCGCAGCCGGCCTGGCCGTCGTGGCCGGGCGCGGGGCAGCCGCCGAAGAGTTGGCCGACGACGCGGCCGTCGGCGAGCATGGCCGGCGAGCCGGAGCTGCCGATGAAGGTGCCGCCGACGCCGTTCGTCGAGTAGATGAGGTTCGGCGCGTTCGCGGCCGTGTTGATGTCGCAGGCCGGTGGATTGGCGGAGATGACCGACGTCGCGTAGTACTGCGGTTGCGGCGGGAACGGCCGCGGCGCCGGATGGGAGATGCGGTAGAGCTTCGTCCCCGCGGCGATGGCGCTGCGGTCCGCGGTCCACGAAAGAAAGTAGCGGTTCGCCGGCAGCGAGTTGAGGCGCAGCAGGGTGACGTCGCTGCCGCCGCTGAGGCTCTTCGTGGCCAGCAGCGTGGCGCCGCTCACGTTCGGAAATCCGCTCGGCTCCGGCCGCGTGGTGTTGACGCAACTGCCGAACGTCCAATCGAAGTAGGCCTGCAACGAGCTCGCCTCGACCTGCAGGCTGATGCAGTGATTCGCCGTCAGCAGATACGGCGTGCCGCTCTTGCTCGAATCGGCGATGAGACCGCCGGTGCAGGCCGACGGCTGCCCGGCGGCCATGAACTCGATGTAGGCGATGGCGTGCTCCACGTTCGACAGCGGCAGCGGCGTGGAGGTGATGCAGGTGACGTCGGTGTTGCTCAGGCAGGAGATGTCGTCGGCGAGCGGCGCGGGCTTCAAGGCCTTCCCGGCGTCGAGCAGCTCGGCGACCCGGTCGACGGCGAACGACGCGTGCGCGCCGGCCGGCACTTCGATCTCGAGGTGGATCGTGTCGCCCCACGCGCTCGGCGTCCACAGGCCGCCCTCGGCGTCGACGAGCTCGCGTCCGAAGGCCTTCGCGTCCTTGCTGCCGGAGACCCAGAGCACGGCGCCGTCGGGGATGCGCACGTCGCGCAGATGGAGGCGCAGGCGGCTGGCGCCGTCGACCTTCACGCTGCCCGACCACGTCACACCGCGCGACGTGGCGGCGACGGCGCCGCGCCCGAGCGCCGCGGGCACTCGTTTGGCGACGATGCCGCCGAGGTCGACGTCGATCGGGTCGACGAGCGGGCGGGTGATGCCGTTGCGCATCGGCACGTGTCCGGCCGCGTTCCACTCCTCGATCTCCAGGACCTTCTCCGGCATCGCGCGCGTGACCGAGTCGAGCACGACGGCCGGCGCGATCGCGACCTGCTGATCGAGGCGCGGCGCGGCCGGCCAGGCCCGCTCCCCGACGGCGTCGCGGCGCGTGTAGCCGCCGGCGGATTGCGCGAAGGCGACGGAAGTCACGAGCAGCGACGCGGCCAGCGCCGCCAGGAGCGGGCGGATCATTGGAGCGGTGATTGTCGCATTAATTCGGCCGCGCCGAGACGCTCCAGCTGTCGCCGCTCACGTTGTCCACCGTCGAGGCGAATCCGTACCAGCCGCCCTGGCTGTCGCGCGGCTGGATGTCGAGCACGAGCGCTCCGTAGTTGAGATTCGGCACGCCCGTGAATGCCACCGAGCAGGGGCCAACCGTGACCACTGACGATGCCGACGCGCTGATGCCGGTCATGCTGACGTCGAACGTCCGCGTGAAGGTGAGGTAGTTGAAGATTCCGTAGTTCGTCCGGAACGCCGCGTCGTGGCGGACGCCGAAGGCGGTCTGGTTGCCGGCGAACGTCGACAGGCCCACTCCCTGGAAGCTCTGCGACGCGGAGCCGCCGCCGAACGCCGGCGTGTAAATGCGGACGGAGGCGTCGACGCGCGCGTTCGGGTCGGTGTTGCCGAAGGAATCGATGGCGATGATGCCGAGACTGCCGAGGCCGTTGAGGCCGAAAACCTGGGCCACGAAGTCGGAGTAGACGTAGAAGTTGAAGGCATCGAGGACGAGATCCTTCACCGGAACGCCGCTGCAGGTGCCACCGCCGAGGGGGAAGAACCAGACGCGCAGGCGCTGCTGGCGGTTGACGTTGTTGACGATGGTGGCCTCGGAGCGGAAGAAGGTGCCGTTCGCTCCGGGAGCGTTGCCGACGAGCGGAAAGACCATGGCGACGGCGCTCTCGTCGAAGGCGACGTTCGGCGCGATGCGATGCGCTTTGCCGGCCTGGAGGGTTTCGCTGAAGGTGGCTCCGTCGGCGCCCGGAACGGCGGAGATCTCCGGCGCCGCATATTTGCGGGTCTGGGCGAAGAGCGGGAGAGAGACGAGGAGCACGATGGACGAGAGAGCAAGGGACCGTTTCATGTCACGCCTCCATTTACAACAGGTCGAATTATGATGCGTTCATGACCGATTTCCTCAGCCGTTACAGCAGCGAGCCGCTCGACGGCAAGTACCGCCTCATCGAACGCCTCGGCGCGGGCGGGATGGGCGAGGTGTTCAAGGCCGAGCACGTATACCTCGCCGTGACGCGCGTAATCAAGATCGTGCGCCCGCAGATCTCCGCCAGCACCGAGGCCCACGACCGCTTCGTGCGCGAGGCCCAGATCGCCACGAAAGTCCATCACCAGAACGTGGCCACGCTGCACGACTTCGCCACGCTCCCGGACGGCTCGGCGTACATGGTCTGGGAGTTCATCGACGGCGAGAACCTCTCGCAGCTGCTGCACAAGCGCGGGCAGCTCGCACCGCGCCTGGCCATCCGCCTGGCCATCGAGGCGCTGTCGGGACTCGACGCCATCCACCGCGCCGGCATCATCCATCGCGACATCAGTCCCGAGAACATCATGATCGCCCGCGACGACGAGGGCGTCGAGCACCTGAAGATCATCGACCTCGGCGTGGCCAAGATGGAGGAAGGCGATCCCGGCATGACCCGCACCGGGATTTTCATCGGCAAGCTGCGCTACGCGTCGCCGGAGCACCTCGGATTCCTGGCCGAGGGAGAGCGCATCGACGGGCGCGCCGACCTCTACTCGCTGGCCATCGTGCTGTACGAGATGCTCACCGGCCGCGCGCCGTTCGAGGCCACGTCGCCGCATCAGTACTACCTCCACTACTCGCGCGACGAAGCGCTGACGATGCCGGACCTGGCCTCGGTGCCGGGCGGGCCGGAGCTGCAGAGCGTGCTCGCGCGCGCGCTCGAGCGCGACCGCAACCGCCGCTTCGCCAACGCCCGCGAGTTCGCCGAGGGCCTGAACCGCGCCGCCGCGGCCATCCCCGACGAGAGCGCCATGAAGACGATGATCCTCGCGAACGACGGCGACGAGACGGTGCGCCAGGCGCCGACGCAGTCGGGCTTCGCCACGACGATCCGCACGGATTACGCGAAGGATGCGCCGCCGCTCGTCTACACGCCGCCGGCTCCGGCAGCGCCGGCGCCCGCTCCCCCGCCCGCGCCGGTGGTGGTGACCGAAACCACTCCCACGCGGCCGGGCCGCTCGAAGTTCCTGCCCGTGGCGCTAACGATCAGCGTGCTGCTGATGATCGCGTTTGCCGGGCTCGTCGCGTACGCATCGCGGCCGCTGTGGTCGAAGATGCTGCCGATGACGGAGACGACGTCGACGACGACACAGGCCGCTGTCATCCCGCCGCCAACGCAGACGCAGAGCGCGGCGCAGGCCACTGCGCCGTCGCACGCGACGGTCGAGGTGACGACGTCGTCCGCCGCGCCGGCGACGACGGGGACGGCCACGACGACGGCCCCGCCGGTCATCGTCAACACGAACACGGTGCCGACGACGACCGTCGCGGAAACAAAACCGAAGCCGCCGAAACAGAAGCCGGTCGTCACGCCGCAGCCCCAGCCGCAGCCGACGGAGACGACGGAGTCGGAGGAGACGGAAGCACCGGCGCCAACGCCGTCATCGAATATCCACACCTATCAGGACGCGCGCGGCGACTCGACCTGGAACGCCGACGCGGTCGCGTACGCGCGGCGCCAGCTCGCCGGCGTGAGATCGGTGTCGATCCAGGGAAGCGCTCAGGGCGATCCCGAGCAAACGGAACAGCTCGAGCGCCTCTTGACGCGTCGCGGCATCACGGTCGGACCCGGATCGGACACGGTGATCAAGTTCCACGGCAAGCTCGAGCGCCGCAGCTTCGGGCGCAAGACGCGCTTCGCCTCGGCGACGATCCTTCGCCGCGGACGCGTCGTGTTCCAGTACCAGCTTCCGCTTGAGGAATACCGCGCCGGCGACGACCCGGCCGAGGCCTTCGCGCGCGTGGCGTCCGATCTGTTCCGGTAACCGTAGAATAGGCAGTACGCACAGGAGGCGACTGCCGCATGTCTGCAGAACCGTTCGACGAACGTCCGCAACCGCATTCTCATCCACATCACCCCCACACCTCGCACGCCGGCGTCGAGCCGCAGGCGGGACCACCGCCGCACGCGGTGCTCATGCAGATGGTCATGGGCGCCTGGGCCGCGCAAATCGCCAGCGCCATGGCCCAGCTGGAGATTCCGGATGCCATCGCCAAGGGGAAGGTCTCGATCGACGATCTCGCCGCGGAGACGAAAGCGAATCCCGAGGCGCTCTATCGCCTGCTCCGCGCTGCCGGCTCGATCGGCCTCTGCGCCGAGACCGCGCCGCGCCACTTCGCGCTGACGCCGGTCGGCGACGCGCTGCGCAGCGATGCCTGGCATTCGATCCGCGAGTTCGTCATCGCCGAGACCGCGCGCGGACACTGGCTGCCGTGGGGCCGCCTCGCCGACGCGGTGCGCCGTGGCGGTCCGATGACCGAGGAGACCCTCGGCCTGAGCGCCTGGGAGTACTACGCGAAGAATATCGACGAGGGCCGCTGCTTCGCGCGCGGGATGGGCAACCTTTCCGCGATCGTGTCGGAGGACGTGGCCCGCGTCTATGACCCCGGCAACGTCCGGCGCATCGTCGACGTCGGCGGCAGCGAGGGCGCGCTGCTGCGCGGCCTGCTGGCCCGCGTCCCCGAGGCCCGCGGCGTCCTGTTCGACCGCCCGGAGATCATCGAGGCGGCGAAGACGGCGATCGATTCGAGCGACTTCGCCGGCCGCGTCGAGCTGGTCGGCGGCGATTTCCTCGCAGAGATGCCGGCCGGCGGCGACCTGTACGTGCTGAAGTCGATCCTGCACGACTGGCCCGACGAGCAGTGCGAGACGATCGTCCGCAACGTCCACCGCGCCGCCGCCCCGGAGAGCCGGCTGATGGTCGTGGAGATGACGCTCCCCGACGGTCCGGCCGGCACACCGTCGCCCGTGCCGCTGATGGACATGAACATGCTGGTGATGCTCGGCGGCCGCGAGCGGACGGCCTCGGAGTTCGGCGCGCTGCTGGCGCGCTGCGGCTACGCGGTCGAGCGGATCGTGCCGACGCCCGGCCCGTTCAGCGTGATCGAGGCGCGGCGGGTCTGAGCCGGAGCGCCCGCAGGGCGCAGGGCGGAGGGGGCGGGGCGCAGATGGTGTTCCGGCCGAGCACACGCCTCGGCAAGACAATCACCTGCGCCCCGCCCCCTGCGCCCTGCGCCCTCGTCCCGGCGCGAGATCCACGGTTTCGCGGCGGCACGTTCCGGCGTCCAACGCACGAGGAGGTGCCGCATGCACGTGCGCTCGCAAAGCTCGCTGGAATCGAACATCAACGTCACGCCGCTGGTCGACGTCTGCCTGGTGCTGCTGATCATCTTCATGGTCGTGCTGCCGTCGCTCGTCAACGGCATGCCGGTCAAGCTGCCGCCGGCAGCGACCAGCGAGTCCGGCGCGCCGCCGCGCCAGCTCTCGATCACGATCAACGAGGACGGCACGGTCTACCTCGGCAGCGAGGCCGTACGCCGCGAGCAAGTCCCGGCGGAACTGCAGTGCATGCACGCGCAGTCCCCCGACCGCCCCGTGGCCGTGCGCGCGGACAAGACGCTGAAGTACGGCGAGGTCGTGCAGGTGCTCGACTGGTGCCGCGGCGCGGGATTCGTCGACGTCAGGCTGGCGACGGCTCGTGCCGCCCAAGACCGCTGAGGATGGCGAAGAAGATGGCCCGGATCTCCTCGTTGTTGAACGGGCTCTCCTTCCCCGAGCGCTGGGCGATGAGGCGGTCGCGGATCATCGACTCCGTCGCGCCCAAGAGCGCGGACGACATCGCCGCGTCGCTCAGCTCCGGCGTGAACGTGCCGTCGCGTTTGCCGCGGCGGATCAGCACCACCAGCAGGTTCTCGAACTCGATGAAGCCCTTCGAGAGCAGGATCTCGTACGTCGAGCCGCGGATGCGGCGGCCTTCGAAGAGCAGCAGGTAGGCGAGATCGGCGTCCTTGCCGAAGGCGTCGGTCACGCATTCGAGCACGCCGGCGAGCGCCTCGCGCGCGTCGGCCGCGCCGACGACGACGCTCTGGATGTCGTGGTTCAGCGTGGCCCAGCTCTCGTTGAAGATGGCCTCGAGCAGCCCGGCCTTGCTGCGGTAGTAGCGCACCAGCTGCGACTCCGAGGTGCCGGCCTCCCGGGCGATGTTCGCGGTGGACGTCTGCTCAAATCCATACTTCGCGAAAAGCGCCTTTCCCGCTTCGAGCAGGCGGCGCCGGGAGGTGAGGGTGGTATCGCCGTCGACCGACATCGCCATCATGGTAGTTGCGCGGCGAAAATCGGTCAATCAATTGACTGCTTGTGAAAGTGCCGCTACCGCCTCAGCTCTCCACCAGCACCCGCAGCTGCCGCGACGCCACCGTCAGCATGGCCAGGTCGACGCTCTGCGCCGCGCGCACGTCGTTCATCAGCTGATCGACGCGCTCGACGACGCGGCCGCGCGGCGCGAGCCACGACTCCACCGGGTCGCGCGCGCCGTTGGTCTCGCTGATCACGCGCGAGGCCAGCGTGCTTTGGTACGTGTAGAGATCGTCGACGACCGCGGCCACGGCGGCCTTCTGCCACGGCGTTTCCGCGGCGATGGTCGAGCCGGCCAGGCGCAGGCGCTCCAGGCCGAAGCGCGTGCCGACGCCGAAGTAGACGCGGGCCACGTCGTCGACCGGCCGCCCGCTGCGGGAGAGGCGCACGATGTCGAGC
>JBKOUP010000451.1:0-7169 GCA_046723495.1 Acidobacteriota bacterium | reverse complement strand
TCCTCCCCGCCCTCCTCTGGACCGCCCTCATCCTTGCCACCTCCAACGACCTCTTCTCCGGCGCGCACACCGGCTCGATCATCGACGCGCTGCTCGCCCATCGCCTCGCACCCGGCGCGCTCGACGCCGTCAACGCGATCTTCCGCAAGACCGCACACCTCGTCGGCTACGGCATCCTCGGCGCGCTCTGGTTCCGCGCCCTGCGCGGCGAGCGGCGGGGATGGTCGTGGCGCTGGGCGTTGGGCGCGGTCGCGATCGCCGTGACCGTCGCGAGCATCGACGAGTTTCACCAGTCGTTCTTCCCGTCGCGCGGCGCCTCGGAATGGGACGTACTGCTCGACGCCTTCGGCGCCGTGATGGCCAATGTTATTATTCGTTTCATGGTGAAGCGCACAGCTCTGGTCCTTCTTTGTCTGCTCGTCTGCCTGCCGGCGCTGGCGGAGACGCAGCAGGTGCTCTCGCAGGTCTACACGATCGACAAGAAGTACCGCTCGATGGAGGGTCCGGCCAGCGTGATCACGGTGCACCTCGGCGACCAGGAGCGCCCGGAGCTGATCTGGCTGACCGGGATCAAAACCGAGGTCGTCGGCGAGGACGGCAAAGCCGCCGCGCCGCAGGAGATGATGTGCCACCTCAACGTCGAGATCGACTCGGCGAAGCACAAGGCCCTCTTCGCGCTCAAGCGCATGCCGTCGTCGCGGCTGATGACGCTGTCGCAGGGCGTCTTCGAGATGAAGCTCCCCGACGGCTTCGGCTTCCCCGTGGCCTCGAACGAGCCGCTCTACCTCTACACGCAAGTCCTCAACCTCAACGTCGACGACCCGAAGAACCTGAAGGTGCGCCACCGCGTGACGTTCACGTACGTGCGCGACGCGGAGCTGGAGAAGCGCATGATCCCGCTCTTCAACGCCGGCGCCTCGGGACTGGTGCAGCTCGACGACAAGACGGCCATGCCGGCGATGGCCATGGCGCCGGTGACGGACGAGCACGGCGTCGAGCACCACAGCGCCGCCGACTGCATGATCGGCATGCGCGCGCCGAACGCCAGCGGGATGTCGTCCGACTACACCGATCCGAAGGGACGGCACCTCACCGGCCATTGGGTCGTGCCGCCCGGCCGCCAGACGAACCACAGCGACGTCACGTGGTTCATGCAGCTGCCGTACGACACGAGGATGCACTACGCGACGGTGCATCTCCATCCGTTCGCGCAGTCGCTGACGCTGCGGGACACGACGACGAATACGGAGATCTGGAAAGCGACGGCGAAGAATCCGGAGAAGGGCCTCGGCCTCTCGCACGTCGACACCTTCGTGAGCCTTCCCGGCGTGCCGCTGTTCCGCGATCACAAGTACGAGTTGATCAGCGACTACAACAACACCAGCGGCGTGAATCAGGACTCGATGGCCTCGATTTTCTTCGGCTTGAGCGATCCGGAGTTCGCGAAGCCGTCGAGCGCGGAGCTGGCCGAGCGCACGGCGAACACGATGAGCCCGACCGGCTTCATCGTCCGCACGTCGATGGGCGACTTCGGCGGCACGCTGCTGCGCGAGCAGTCGCCGAACGCCGTGGCCCAGTTCACGCGCCTCGTCTTCGCCGGCGCGCTCAACGGCGCACACATCAACGCCGTCGGCACGGAGATCAGCCTGACCACCCCCACCCGCACTGAGTGGAAGCCGCTCCTGCGCAACACGAGCGTGGAGACCGCCGCGAAGCACGGCGTCGGCACGCTCTCGATCTGCCCCGCCGCGGCCGACGCGAAGGAGCTGTCGATCGAGATCGAGCTCACCCCCGCCCCCTACCGCGACGGCCGCTGCACCGCCTTCGGCCAGCTCGGCCCGGGAGCGAACGTGATCCGGGCCATCTCCGCCGCCCCGCAGTCGGAGTCGATCGAGCTGAAGAAGGTCGACCTGATCGACGCGAAGTCGGAGGTCGCGCCGATGGCGCCGGCGAAAACGGTGGCCTCGGCGGCGGGGATGAAGTAGCCCCGCTCCCTGCTCTGTTGACAAGCGGGCGTGAAGGACATAAGTCTCTGCTGCCTGCGTCCCGGGTCCGCGCAGGTAAAGGAGCAGAGATGAGAATCAGGGGATTGGGCTATACCACGCTATTCGTGTTTTCCGTCGCGACCGCGGTGCGCGCTCAGGAGAGCGTCATCAATGCCTGCTATGACTTGAACAAAGGCGACCTTCGCCGCGTCGCCTCGCCGGCAGACTGCACGGCCAAGGAACTGCCGCTGACGTGGAACATCACCGGGCCGCAGGGACCGGCCGGGCCGCAAGGCGCCACCGGACTGCAAGGCCCCGTCGGCCCGCAGGGACCTGCCGGAACCGCCGCTCCCCTCGTGCACAACGGAACGCTCAGCGGCGATGGCACGAGCGCGGCGCCGCTGCAGATCGCCTCTCCGCTGGCCCTGCCGGGCGCGCTCTCCGCCAGCGGTCCCGTCACCGCCGGAAACTCGAGCACCGGCGGGATCCTGACCGCCACCAACACTGTGAACCGCTGGGTCGAAGTCGGCTCCAACCTCGGATTCGATTCGATCTCCGGCACCTGCGTCGGTCTTCGCCTCCGATCGACGTTCCCGATCGAGGCCGACTCCTACGGCATCATCCTCGGCAGCAACGTCTTCCCGGGCCAGTTCATCATTCGCAAGGACGATCTCAGTCTGCCGTCGTTCGAGAGAAACCGCTTCGTCATCGCCGGCAACGGCGACGTCATCGTCTCTCCGGGCAATCTCGGCCTCGGCGTTCCCGTTCCCAGTGCCCGGCTCGACGTCGCCGGCAACGCCAGGATCAGCGGCGATCTGATCGTCCTCGGCGCCAAGTCGTCGGCGGTACCGTTGAGCGATCATCGCCGGGTGCGCCTCTACGCCGTCGAGAGCCCGGAGAACTGGTTCGAGGATTTCGGCCGCGCCGAGCTCGCTGACGGCACGGCCACGGTGCGCCTCGACGACGTCTTCCGCGACACGATCGAGCCGTCCGACTACCACGTCTTCCTGACGCCCGAGGGCGACTGCGCCGGCCTCTACGTCGCCGGCAAAACCGCCGCCGGCTTCACGGTCCGGGAGCTGCACGGCGGCCGCGCGAACGTCGCCTTCGCCTATCGCATCGTCGCGCGGCGGAAGGGCTACGCCGGCATTCGCTTTCCCGACGGCGGCGGCGATAATGTCGCCCATGACTGAGCTCAACATCGACACCCTCGTGCGCGCCGCCGTCTTCGGCGACGGCGGTGCGAAGGCCGAGGCCCGGCGCGCCATCCATCTCGAGGCCCGCCGGCGCGGCGCCGTCCCCTCCTCGGTCTATCCTCTCTACATGGCCATGGGCCGCGGCGAGGTCCGCGCCTTCACCGTGCCGGCCTTCAACATCCGCGCGCTCACGTACGACTCCGCGCGGGCGCTCTTCCGCGCGGCCATGCGCCACGACGTCGGCGCCTTCATCTTCGAGATCGCCCGCTCCGAGATCGGCTACACCGAGCAGCGGCCCGCCGAGTACGCCGCCTGCGTCCTCGGCGCGGCGATCGCCGAGGGATTCCGCGGGCCGGTCTTCATCCAGGGCGATCACTTCCAGGCCAGCGCCAAGAAGTGGGGCACGGCGGAAGGGCGGGCGGCGGAGACGAAGGCGCTCGAGTCGCTCATCGACGAGGCCATCGCCGCCGAGTTCTTCAACATCGACATCGACACATCTACCCTCGTCGACCTCGCCTTCGACACGCGCGACGAGCAGCAGCGCGCCAACTACGAAGGCACCGCGCACCTCACGAAGTACATCCGCGAGCGCGAGCCGAAGGGGATCACCATCTCCATCGGCGGCGAGATCGGCGAAGTCGGCAAATACAACACCCATCCCGAGGAAGTACGCGCCTACATGAACGGCCTGCTGAAACTCCTCGACGGCGTTCCCGGCATCAGCAAGATCTCCGTGCAGACCGGCACCTCCCATGGCGGCGTGCCGCTGCCGGACGGCTCCATTGCCCAGGCCAAGATCGACTTCGACGTCCTCCGCCAGACCACGCGCATTTGCCGCGAGGAGTACGGCATCGCCGGCTCCGTGCAGCACGGCGCGTCGACGCTCCCCGAGTCGGTCTTCAACAAGTTCCCCGAGGCCGAGGCGGTGGAGATCCACCTGGCCACCGGATTCCAGAACATGATCCTCGACGCCCCGACGTTCCCGCAGGAGCTCAAGGACTCCATCCGCGATTTCTGCTTCGCCAACTGCGCCGACGAGCGCAAGGCCGGCCAGACCGACGAGCAGTTCGTCTACACCACGCGCAAGAAAGCGCTCGGGCCGTTCAAGCGGCGGATGTGGGACATGCCGGCTGAGGCCAAGCAGCCGATCGTCAAGGAGCTCGAGGACAAGTTCGAGTTTCTGATGGAGAAGCTCGCCGTCTTCGGTACCACGGACGTCGTCGCCAAATACGTGACCACGGAGAGCGACCTTCCCGCCTACGCCGCGGCGTCCGAGGAGCTGACGGCGGCGGCCGTCGTCGATCCCAACGAAGGGGAGTAGGCGGCGCGCAGCAGCGGTCCGGTCAGAAGCGTCGTCACCACGGCCACGCTCACCAGCACGCTGAATCCCGCGGGCGAGAGCAGCCCCAGCTCCAGGCCGAGCTTCGCCGCGATCAGCTCCATCGCCCCGCGCGCGTTCAGCAGCGCGCCGAGGGCGAAGGCGGTGCGCCACGTCTCGCCGCGCAGACGCGACACGAGCGTGGCCGGGACGAACTTCGCGGCCACAGCGACGGCGATGAAGATCGCGCTGATGGCGAACGCGCCGCGGATCGACGCCACGTGCATGCCGATGGCGGCAAAAAACAGCGGGAGGAACGGCGTGCAGAGGTAGCGGCGGATCGTTGCCCTCGGCGCGCGCGGCATCAGCGTGCCGAGGAAAAATGCCGCGAAGACGGCGGCGACGAGGAGCGGCGGCGTGGTCCCTGCGCTCCAGAAGGCGACGACGGCGAGGAGCAGCCAGGCGATGACGTCGTTCACCGCGGCGATGCCGGCGGCGGTGATGCCGATCGGCGTCGTCAGCAGGGCCCGGTCGCGCAGGATCTCCATCAACACCGGGAACGCCGTCACGGTCAGGCACGTAGCGATGAGGATCGTGAAGGCGATCGGATTCGCGCTGCTGCCGCGCAGTTGCGGGAAGCGCGGCGCGAGCAGCAGGCCGCAGGCGAACGGCGTGGCGATGACGGCGAGCGTCAGCGGGACGCTGCGCCACGCGCGCGACCACAGCTCGCCGCCGTCCATCTCCGCGCCGGAGGCGAACATGAGGGCGAGGACGCCGATCTCGCCGATGAGCGCGCAGGCGCGCAGCGCGGAATCGAACGAGGGGGCGCCTGGCACGGCCAGGCCCGCGACGACGCCGGCGGCGACGTAGCCGATCATGGCCGGCTGTCCGATCGCGCGCGCGGCGCGCCCGGCGATCAGCGCGACGATCGCGACGGCGACGACGATCAGGATGGCCACCGCGCGCATCGTACAATGGCGCATCACTCTCGTCCGATGCCTCCTCTCCTCCGTCTAGCGCGTTCCCGCGACATCGCCGCCGAGGTCGCGGAGCGCCTCGGCCGCGGCGGCGAAGAGGTCATCGTCGCCTCGGGAGGCATGGCCGCGGCGATCTCCGCGGCCCTCCTGGCGAACGATCCGAACGGCAACAGCGGCCTCCGCATCGCCACGCTCAATGACCTGGCCCGGCGCATCGTCAACGACGCCGGCGAGCACCCGCGCGTGGCCTCGGATGCGGAGCGCCGCCTGGCCATGCGCGCCGCCGCGCGCGCCGTCGACGATCCGATCATGGAGAGCCGCGGCATGGCGGCGATGCTGGAGCGCTCCTACCGCGACGTGCGCGACAGCGGCGTGACGCTCGCCGACTTCGACGCCCGTGCGCGCCGCGCCGCGCTGCGCAACGCCCGGCGGACGCAGCTCGTCGTCCGCGCCTGGCGCGAGTACGAGCGCCTGATCGCCCAGAGCGGCGCCATCGACCCCGCCGATCTCCTCGGCCGCGCCACCGCCCTGGCCAAGCGCGCGCAGATCGCGCCGCAGATCGTGGCCGGCTTCTACGACCTGACCGGCGCGCAGCTCGCCTTCGTCGAGGCCCTGCCGCTCGCCGCCGTCTTCGTCCCCGCCGGCGAGGGCGACGCCTACGCCTTCGCGCGCCCCTTCATCGCGCGGTTCCGCTCCCCCGTCATCCTGAGCGAAGCGAAGGATCTCCCTCGGACGACCGTAACTTCACACGAAACGAAACTCGACGAGCTCCGCCACGTCTGCGCGGAGATCAAACAACTCCTCGACGATGGCGTCCCTCCGAGCGACATCGCCATCGTCGCCCGCGTCCTCGACGACGACGACGCGCGCCTGATCGAGCGCTTCGCCGCCGAGCACGGCTTCGCGACGACGGCGACGACCGCCACGCCGCTCCTCGCCCACCGCCTCGGCCGCGGCCTGGCCACGCTGCTGCGCCTGCACGACCGCGGTTTTCCGCGCGGCGACGTCTTCGAGCTGCTGCGCGACGGCTTCACGCCGAAGCGCCGATTGAAGATCGACGACGTCGACCTGGCCACCCGCCGCGCCCGCGTCGCCGGCGGAACGGCGAGCGAGCTGCGCAACGTCGCCCAGAAGCCCTTCCTCGACGACTACGTCGCCGCCGTCGAAGAGCTCGAGCAGCTCGCGCCGCCGGCATCGCTGCGCGGCGTGCAGTGGAGCGAGACGCTGGCGTCGCTCGCCGCGCGCTTCCGCCTCGAGACGGACCTCGACGTCGAAGCCGCGAACGCCGTCGACGAAGTCTGCGCCCTCTTCCGAAGGTGGCCCACGACGCGCTTCGACGCCGGCGCCGTCATCGTCGCGATCGAACAGCATGACCTGTCACCTGTCGCCTGTTCCCCGTCACCGGTGATCGCCACCGACGTCATGTCTTTCCGCGGCCGCTCCGTCCAACACCTCTTCGCCATCCGCATGCAGGACGACCTCTTCCCGCAGCGCCGCGTCGACGACCCGCTCGTCCCCGACGCCGACCGGCGCGAGCTGCGCCTCCGCCAGATCGGCGACGGCCGCGACGAGGAGCGTCTGCTCTTCGAGCTCCTCTTCGACGGCGCCGGCGCGAGCGTCCGCTTCAGCTACGCGGGCGGCGACGGCTTCGGCAAGGTCCTGCGGAAGTCGCCGTTCCTGAGAGGGCGCACGC
>JBKOUP010000069.1:0-7828 GCA_046723495.1 Acidobacteriota bacterium | reverse complement strand
ACGCCTGGGCCAGTGCCGAGGGGAAGTTGATGTACCACTGCTCGCTGCCCTTCCGTTTGATGGTTTGCACCTTCGTCGGAAATCCCATACGTCTGCGCCTCCTGCTAAACTAGTCATATGACTAGTCTAACAGACCACGGCTAACTTCTTCTCAATTTTGGCTCATTCGCTTCCTACGCCCCCAGTGGCACGCCAAACTCCAGGCGCGGGTTTCAACCCGCGCGGCTCACAACCGCACCTGCTTCACTTCCCTGATCGACGGAAACATCCCGAACGCCTGCACCACGCGCGGATCGAGCGGCGAGTCGATGCTGACGATCGACATCGCCGTCCCGCCGCTGGCGTTGCGGGCCAGGTTGTACTCGGCGATGTTGACGCCGGCCTCGCCGAGGAGCGTGCCGACGCGGCCGACGACGCCGGGGACGTCGTTGTTGATGATGTAGAGCAGATGCCCCTCGGGGCGGAACTCGACGCGGAACTGATCGACCGAGACGATGCGCTGCTGGTGCTCGGAGAAGAGCGTCCCCGAGACGCAGACCTCGTGGCCGTTCGCGCCGGCGCGGAAGGTGATGAGGTTGCGGTAGTCGCGCGGCGTCTCGTGGGGGACGAGGTCGACGGCGATGCCGCGTTCGCGCGCGAGCTGGGTGGCGTTGACGAAGTTCACCGACTCGACGAGGTGCGGCTCGAGCACGCCCTTGATCGCGGCGATGGTCAGGATCTCGTGCAGCCGCTCGGGGACGGCCCACGTCTCGATCGTGGCCCGCGACACCGGCGCGTCGATGACCTGCGCGGCGAAGAGGCCGAGCTTCTCGGCCAGGCTGACGAGGCCCTTGTCGTCGGCGTCGATGACGCCTTCGAACGGCAGGTTCACCGCGGAGACGAAGATCGAGCCGCGCAGCGCCTCGACGACGTTCTCCGCCGTCTGCACGGCCACGCGGTCCTGGGCCTCGATCGTGTTCGCGCCGATGTGCGGCGAGAGGACGATGTTCTTCGCGTTGAGCAGCGGGTGGTCCTTGCCGGGAGGCTCGTTTTCGTAGACGTCGACCGCGGCGCCGGCGATCTTGCCGGAGTTGAGGGCGTCGGCGAGGGCCTGCTCGACCCAGATCCCGCCGCGGGCGATGTTCAGGGCGATCACGCCGTCTTTCATCTTCGCGATCTGCGCCGCGCCGAGCATGCCGTGCGTCTCCTCGGTCAGCGGCGTGTGCACGGTGATGACGTCGGACTTCGCCAGCAGCTCGTCGAGCGTGGCCCGCTGCGCGCCGGCGCTCTCGAAAACGTTCGGGGCGATGTACGGATCGCAGGCGATGACGTGCATGCCGAACGCCTTTGCGCGCGCCGTGAGGAGCTTGCCGATGCGGCCGAGGCCGACGATGCCGAGGGTCTTGCCGTGGAGCTCCGTTCCCAGGAACTTCGCCCGCGTCCAATCGCCGCGCTTCACGCTCGCATGGGCCTCGGGGACGTTGCGGCAGAGCGCGAGCAGCATGGCCATCGTGTGCTCGGTCGCCGACATCACGTTCGCCGTCGGCGCGTTGATGACCAGAATCCCGCGCGCGGTGCAGGCGTCGACGTCGACGTTGTCGAGACCCACGCCTGCCCGCCCGACGACGCGCAACTTCGCGCCGGCGGCGACGAGCTCCGGCGTCACCGCCGTGCCGCTGCGCGTGATCAGCGCGTCGGCCTCGGCGACGGCGCGCAGAAGCTCGTCGCCTTTGAGGCCGGGGCGGTAGTCGAGGTCGACGTCGTCCGCCTTGCGCAGGATGGCCAGACCGGCATCGGCGATCGTCTCCGTCACCAGCACCTTCATGCGGCCGCCACCTCTTCGAGCACGTCCAGCATCGCGTTCAGCGCCTCCATCGTGATGTCGCCCATGTGCCCGATGCGGAACGTCGTCTCCTTCCACTTTCCGTACCCGCCGCCGAGGGTGTAGCCGCGCTGCTTCATCGCGGCGCGCAGCTCCTCGGGCGGGCGGACGGGGGCGAGCGCCGTGACCGCCGGCGAGGCGTGGGCGCGGTCGGAGGCGAGCTTGGCGAACTTCGACGTGCGCGCGATCGTCGTCTCGCGCATGGCCGCGTGGCGCCGCCAGCGCGCCTCGAGCGTCTCGACGCGGACGATGTGCTCGAGCTGCGCGGCCAGCGCGTAGAAGTGCGGGATCGACGGCGTCGACGGCACGCCGCCGTCGTCCGCGTGTTTTTTGTAGTTGAGGAAATCGAAGTATGTGCCGCGGTACGGCATCTTGCGCGCGCGCGCCAGCGCCTGCGCGGAGACCGCCGCGAGGGCGATGCCGGGCGGCAGGGCCACGCATTTCTGCACGCTGGCGAAGCAGACGTCGAGGCCCCATTCGTCGAAGTAAAGCGGGATGCCGGCGAGCGAGGAGACGGCGTCGACGAGGACGAGCGTGTCGGGCGACTCCTCGCGCACGACGCGGGCCAGCGCGGCCACGTCGTTCGTCACGCCGGTCGAGGTCTCGTTGTGCGTGATCGTCACGGCGTCGTAGCGCGCGCGGCGCGAGGCGAGATGATCGGCGAGGTCCTCGGCGTCGACGGCCTGGCCCCACTCGACGGAGAGCTTGTCGACTTCGAGGCCGAGGGACTCGGCGATGGCGGCCCAGCGCTCGGAGAACGCGCCGCACGTCGTGACCAGGAGGCGGCGGTTCACGCAGTTCACCAGCGCCGCTTCCATCAGCGCCGTGCCGGTGGCGGTGACGACGAACGTGTCCTGGGCCGTGGCGAAGAGCGGCTTGAGATCGGCGGCGATGCGCGCGTAGAGCTCACGGAACTCCGCGCCGCGGTGGCCGATCATGGGCCGCGTCATCTCCTGCAGGATCTCGGGGCGGACCCACGTGGGGCCGGGGATGAAGAAGTTAGACGTAGCGGAGGACATCGCGCAAATCGCTCACGAAAACATCCGCATTCTCCCTTACGAGCGGCCGTTCGGCCACCCCTCCGAAACCGATGAAAAAATCAACGGCGGGCTTCGCCTCCAGGTCGCTGGCGCCGTCACCGATCATCGCCGCGCCCCCTTTCGAGCGGACGCGCACGGCGCGGACGACGAGCTCTTTCCCGCCGGCGCGCGTGAGGAGGGAGCGGCGATCGAAGTCGTTGTAGCTGCCGTCATCGTCGAAGATCAGCCGCACCGCGTGCACGTTGCGCACGCCGAGGTGCTCGGCGAGCGGGAGCACCGCCTGCTCGATGCCGGCCGTGACGAGATGGATGACGTGCCCGCGCTCATGCAGCGTGGCGATTACTTCCGATGCGCCGTCGACGAGCGATTCGAGATAGCGCCGCGCCAGCGCCTCGACCGCGGCGCGCGTCGGGCGGATGATCTCCAGCCGTCGCGCGTAAACCTGGTCGAGCGGCACCTCGCCGTTCATGGCCGCCTCGGTCAGCCGCGCGATCTCCGGATTGCCGCCGCCGAGGACGTCGATGCCCTCGATCGTGACGAGGGTGGAGTCGACGTCGAAGAAGAGGTAGCGGTATTTCATAGGGCGCAGGGCGCAGGGGGCAGGGCGCAGGCGGTTGTTCTCGCGACGACCACCACCTGCGCCCCGCGCCCTGCGCCCTGCCCCCTCATACGAGAACGATCTTCGTCAGATCCGAGAACCGTTCCAGATAATGATCCGGCGCCGCGGCGCGCAGCGCCTCCGAGGTCGACGAGCCCGTGGCCACGACCGCGACGTCGATCCCGCTGTTGCGCGCGGCGTGCACGTCGATCGGCATGTCGCCGACGAAGAGCGCCTCCCGCGGCGCGCACGACGTCGCCGCCAGCGTGTGCAGCACGTGGCGCGCCTCGGGCTTGCGCGCGCCGGCCAGGTCGGGGCCGACGATGGCTCGGAAGTACGGCGCCAGCTGCAGGAAGTCGAGAATCTTCTTCGAGAACGACGTCGGCTTGTTCGTGCACACGGCCATGGCCACGCCGGCCTCGGAGAGCTCCTGCAGCGTGGCCTCGACGTCGGCCATGATCTTCGACTCCGCGCAGCAGATCTCGTCGTAGCGCGTCTCGAAGGCGTCCTGGACGGAGAGCGGCACGCGCTCGCTCTCGAAGGCCCGCTGCAGCAGCTTGTCGAGGCCGTCGCCGACGAACTCGCGGATGCGCGCGCCGCTCAGCTCATCGAGGCCGTGCCGCCGCCGCGCGAAGTTCACGGCCTCGGTCAGGGCGTTGTAGGAGTCGACGAGCGTTCCGTCGAGGTCGAAGAGCACGGCGCGATATCGGAGAGATGCGGCCACGGTCATGACTGGGAGCGCCAGATTCTATCGAGAATCGCCGCCGCTTCCTCGGCGTCGATACGGTGGTCACTGCCAAGCTCGACCTTCGGCCAGACGTCGGAGCTCTTGAAGCCTTCCACGAGGACGACGTCGTCCTCGCCGAAGCATTGCAGCAGTTCGCGCTCGTGGCTGTAGCGCAAACGCGTGTTGCCGCTGTGACGAAACACAACCGCTTGGCCGTTTCCGGCGAAAACGACCGGCTCCGCGCCGGCGTCGAGGAATTTGCCGGTGTCGCCGCGGTGCTCTTCATTCAGCTCATGATGCGTGTGCTTGATGGCGCCGACGCGCGTCCCCGCCGCGACGAAGCGGCGGATCAGGGCCACGATCAGCGTCGTCTTTCCCGCGCCGGAGAAGCCGGTGATGGCTGCGACTTTCATGCAGGTATCTTACGAATGATGAAACGACTCGTCGCTGCATTCGTTCTTTTCGCCGTTCCCCTCCTGGCCGAGGAGCCGGGGAAGCTGACCATCGCCGCCGAGCCGCTCGGCGACGCGGCCGACGGCGTCGTGGTCCGCACGACCTTCCGCTTCGGCGTCGGCCCCGATGTGCCGCCGGGCATTCCGCTCGTCATCCAGGGCTCGGTCACGCAGAACGGCGCGGTGACGAAGCGCTTTCGCTTCCCGCTACAGGAGTCGCAGCGCGAGTCGCTGACGACGATCCAGACGCTGCAGCCGGGCGAGGCCGAGATCGAGGCGCGGCTGATGGTGCCGCTCGAGGAGTCGGCGCCGGTGATCGTGGCCAAGGCGACGCAGAAGGTGACGATCGCGAAGACGAACAAGACCTACGTGGCCGGCGAGGGCTCCGGCGCCGAGGCCGTGCTCGCCGAGGGCGTCGTGCCGGAGACGGCCGGGGCGGTGAAGATCGCGGCGCCGCGCCGCGACGTGGCCCTCAACTACTTCATCGTCGACGTCGACGTGCAGCTGCCGGTCAAACGCGTCGAGTTCTGGGTCGAAGGGAAGAAGATCATCACCAAGAACGCGCCGCCGTACCGCGCGGAGCTCGACCTCGGCAAGTTGCCGAAGCGCGTCGAAGTCCGCGCCGTCGGCTACGACGAGCACGGGCGCTACATCGATGCCGACGCCTTCGTCGTCAACGAGCGCGAGACGCCGCTCGAGGTCAAGATCACCCGCATCGTCACGCCGGACAACGTCTCGCACTTCAAACTGAGCGTGCAGAACCCGCACGGCAACGAGATCAAGAGCGTGACGCTCTTCGCCGGGCAGAAGAAGATCTTTGCGTGGTCGCATCCGCCGTACGCGCTCTCGATCCCGAGCGCGAAGCTGAACGGCGCCGACTTCGTGCGCGCCTCGGTCGTCGACAGCACGAACTACGAGGCCTCCGATCTCCTCTTCCTCAACGGCGAGAGATTCAGCGAGGAGATCGAGGTCAACGTCGTCGAGCTGCCGGTGAGCGTCGCCGACGCCGCCGGCGCACCGGTCGCGGATCTCAAGCAGAGCGACTTCACCGTCCTCGAGAACGGCGCGCCGCGCGCGATCACGGCGTTCAACTTCGCCCAGAACCTGCCCATCTCCGCCGGGCTGCTGATCGACCACTCCGGCAGCATGGAGAAGCGGATGGAGGCGACGAAGAGGGCCGCCGCGGAGTTCCTCAAGCGGATCATCCGCACCGGCGACCGCGCCTTCGTCGGCGGCTTTGCCTTCGACCCGCAGAAGGTCGCGCCGTTCGTGACGGACGTCGGCTCGCTGGAAGCGCAGGTCGCGGCCATCCCGAAAGCGGAGGGGGGAACGGCGCTGTACGACGCCATCGTCACCGGGCTCTATCGCTTCCGCGGCCTGCAGGGGCGGAAGGCGCTGATCATCCTCACCGACGGCGAGGACACGACGTCGCGCGTGACGTACGACGACCTCCTCACGTACGCGCGCGCCGCCCGCGTGCCGCTCTACTTCATCGGCATCGGCATCACGCACATCCCCGGCCTCGGCGGCGGAGGAGTGATGAAATCGCTGGCCGCGGAGACCGGCGGGACGGCCTACTTCATCCATAACGAGAAGCAGCTCGCCGAAACGTACGCGCAGCTGGAGAAGGACCTGCGCTCGCAGTACTTCCTCACGTACAAGACGGAGTCGACGAAGAAGGACCGCGGCTACCGGACGGTGGAGGTGAAGGTGGATAAGCCGGGGCTGACGGCGAGGACGATTCGGGGATACATACCGTAGTTCTTCGTTGTTAGTTCTTAGTTCTTAGTTTGTGACGCGGCCCGAGTGGCGGAGCCTAAGAACTAAGAACCAAGAACTAAGAACTCATTCAACCATCCTCGCATACGACGCGCTCAGCATCGTCACCCGCTTCACGTAATTCCTCGTCTCCGCGAAGGGGATCGATTCGACGAATTCGTCCATCGGCTTCGGCGGCGCGGCGCGGCGCCATTTGGCCACGTTTCCCTGTCCGGCGTTGTAGGACGCGATGGCCAGCTCGGTCTTGCCGCCGAAGAGGTCGATGAGATGGCGGAAGTGCATCGTCCCGAGCTCGATGTTGACCTCGGGCACGTCGAGTCGCGCGACGGTGAAGCGTTGGAACAGCTGGCCGCCGAGCTCTTTGCCCGTGGCCGGCATGAGCTGCATCAACCCGATTGCGCCGACGCGCGATCTCGTGCGCGGGTTGAAGAAGCTCTCCTGGTGGATGAGGCCCATGACCAGGTGCGGGTCGAGGCCGTTCTTGCGCGAGTACTTCCGGATGAAGGTCTGGTACTTGACGGGGTAGTACATCTTCAGGAAGTACGGCGGCACGGAATCCTGCTCGACCGTGGCGATCTGCGGAAAGGCGCTGCGCAGCGCGCGCAGCATCGACAGCCAGTCGCCGCTGTAGTTGTAAAGCTCGGCCATGAGCGCGTCGGCGTAGGGCTGATTCTTGCGCGTGCGGTTTTTGAGGATCTCGGCGCGGGCGTCGCGGGCGTCGGCAAGCGCGGTGAGCTCGTAGGCGAGGCGCAACTCGGGCGGCATGTTCTGCTCGGCGATATCGCGCCAGTCGGGGCGGTTCATCGTCAACGGATTGTTCGTGGCCGTGGCATGCGGCGCGCCGCGCTGCTCGGCGAACTTGGCGTAGACGTCGTCGTACGGCGCGGACGAGAGGTTGCGGTACATCGCGGCCGCTTCTTCCTTCCGCCCGAGCCGCTCGATCGAGCGGGCCATCCAGTAGGCGGCCTGGCGCTTCACGTTCGGGTTGCGGTAGTTGTCGCGGATGAACGTCATCTGCTCCACCGCGCCGTTCAAGTCGCCGCGCGTGTACGCCGCCCACGCCTTGTCCCAGAAGTGCTGCAGGCCGGCCTCCTGCGACGGATCGATCTTGGCGAGCTGGGGGATGAGCTCGCGCTCGTACTCGTCCTGATTCTTCGCCTCGGCCGCGGCGAGGAGCGCGCCGAGGATCTGGACGCGGACTTCGTCGGCAATCGGCAGCGGCAGAAGGTCTTTCAGCCGGCGGATGTACAGCGCGTCGTACGACTCCTTCTTCGCCTTCTTGGCCAGGTCGACGAGCTGCACGGTTTTCTTGACGTTGCGGTAGCGCGTCTTCTTCTTGACCTTCACCTTCTGCCGGACGGTGATGACCTT
>JBKOUP010000092.1:0-12465 GCA_046723495.1 Acidobacteriota bacterium | reverse complement strand
ATTTGGAGGTGGTGGGTAGGGATTCGGGGCTGCCAGTCACACCTAGACAGGTAGCACCTATGAAACTCCTGTCCCCGCTCAAGAAAGAGGTCGCCGGGGTTGGCCCGGCGACCGTGACCGTTGTCCTGTCGGCACAACAGCTCGACTACGTGGCGCGCGTGTCGAGCGACATCAACCCCGCGATGCACCGTGCGTTCGGATGGCCACACGCCATCTGCACGATCATCGATCGTATTGTGCAGAGCGGGATCGACCTGACTGAAGCCAGCAGCGAATCGGAGCTCGCCGAGCTGGCGGCCAGACAGTTGCGCGCCGGGAACCGGAGGCGTACCGCTAGCGGGCGGTCTTTCTCGGTTTCGGAGCCGATCCTGTTAGCAGACCGACGAGGGTATCAATCGAATCGGCCTGCGACAGGTCGATTCCGCTCTGGAAAGCCGCCTCGATAAGACCACGAATGATCTCCGCCCGGCTGATTGCCTTGCCGTGCTTGAGGCGGATATCGATGGCAAGCCGATCCAAATAGGCGACGTGACGGTCGAGAAGTACGACCGTAATTTTCGCCCAGGGCTCGGTGTGTACGATGGGACGTCCGCGATTGCTTTTGACTGGTGTCACACGCTCTCCTCTCGTTCTCTTTTGTTATCGAACCGGGTGCTGAGGACAGTGTAACCGGCCTCTCGCACCAAGTCCATCTCTATTTACTGACCGAAGGCCGCCGGTTGTAGGACCGAACGCGTGGGGAGTCGCGCCCGGCCATCTTAGCCGCTCTTCCTCCCATCAGCCAAGCAAGATTTCATGGCTCCGCCGCCGGCAAGCGCACTTCGAAAATCGCGCCATGCTCGCCGTTCGCCGCGCTCACCGTTCCTCCGTACCCGGCCACGATGGCCCGCACGATCGACAGGCCGAGGCCCGCGTGGCGGCTGTCGCGGCGCGCCGCGGCCGGGCGGTAGGTGAAGAAGCGGTCGAAGATCCGCGTCATGTGCGCGTCCGGAATCCCGGGGCCTTCGTCCTCCAGGCGAGTGACGGCCATCCCCCCTTCCTGATGGACTCCCACTCGCACCAAGCCCCCGACCGGCGAGAAGCTGGCGGCGTTGTCGAGGATGTTCTCGAAGACCTGGATCAGCCGGTCCTCCGAGGCGTCGACGATGAGCGGGGCGTCGGGCGCCGTCAGCGCGAAGCGCACCCGCTCCCCCTCGCGCAGGCGGAAGCCATCGACGATCTTCCGCACCAGCGCGCCGAGATCCAGCGGCGCGTGCTCTTCGCGTCCGAGCCGGGCGTCGATGACGGAGATCTCCCGCACGCCGGCCAGCAGCTTCTCCATCCGCGCCACTTCCTGTTCGACCATCTGCGCGAAGCGGCGCCGGTCCGCCGGATCGTTGACCTCGGCCAGCATCTCGGTGGCGTTGCGGATCGACGCCAGCGGGTTGCGCAGCTCGTGCGAGACGTCGGTGGTGAAGGTCTCGATCATGCGCAGGTAGCTGTCGAGACGGCGCATGATCCGCTCCAGCGCGCGGGAGAGCTCGCCGATCTCGTCGCGCCGCGCGGAGCCCTTGAAGCGCTGGCGCAAGCCGCCGCGGCGGTCGAGGACGCGCCGGGCGTCGCGCCGCAGCTGCCGCAAGGGGCGGACGATGGTCGTGGAGAAGAAGACGCTGACGAGGAAGGCCACGACGACGGTGGCGACGAAGACGCGCATGACGCTGAGGCGCACGGCGTAGAGGTCCTGCAGGATCGGATAGGTGCTGGCCGACGCCAGCGCCACGCCGATGACGCGCCCGCCGTTGACGATGGGCACGGCGCGGTAGAGGGTGACGGAACGCTGCCCGCCGGCGCTGATTTTCTTGTCGAAGCCCTCCTGCCCGCCGAGCGCCGCGCGCACCTCGGGGCCGTAGAGGCGCTCGGCGCTGTCGTAGACGTCGACGTCGAGCGGCTGCTCCGGCGGCTGCATCAGGCGCAGGACCGGCCGCACGACAAAGACGACGATGCGGTAGAGCGTGTTGTGGCGCGGCGAGCCGTGCGAGGTCTGCGGCGGCGGGATGGGACGGGAGTCGGCGATCACCCGGCCGCCGGTGTCGAGGACGCGGAAGCGGACGTCGCTGCGCGTGCGCGCCAGGAGCTCGTCGACGTCGATCGGATTCAGGATCGCGTCGCGCCCGATCGCCGCCGCCACGATCCGCGCCTGCTCCGTGATCGAGCGCCCCTCGGCCGACTCCAACCGCGCCTCGTACGCGCCGAGGAAGAGGACCCCGGCCACGGGGAGAAAAACGAGGAGGAGGTTGAAGGCCAGGAGGCGGATGGCGATGCGTTTCATGGCGATTCAGGGGACAGGGCACAGGGGACGGGGGACAGGTGGTTGCCTGGCCGAGGCACGTGCATCCGCGAGAACGTCTGTCCCCTGTCCCCTGTCCCCTGTGCCCTGTCCCCTACTCGGCATACCGATATCCCAGCCCGTACACCGTCTCGATCCGATCGAACGCCGCGTCGACCTCCTCGAACTTCCGCCGCAGCCGCTTGATGTGGCTGTCGATGGTCCGCTCGCTGACGTAGGCGTCGTGCGGGTAGCCGTCCTGGTGGAGCTGCTTGCGCGACTTGACGTGGCCGGGATGGCGCACGAGCGCCTGCAGCATCAGAAACTCGGTGACGGTGAGGCTGACGGGCTGCCCTTTCCACTTGACCGTGTAGCGCTGCAGATCGAGCTCGAGGTCGCCGACGCGCAGCGGCGCCTCTTTCGGCGCGGCTTCGAGCGCCGCGCGCCGGAAGAGGACCTTCACGCGGGCCAGGAGCTCGCGCATCGAGAAGGGCTTGCAGAGGTAGTCATCCGCGCCGATCTCCAGGCCAAGGACGCGGTCGAGCTCCTCGTCGCGCGAGGTGAGGAAGATGATGGGGATGGTCTCGCTGATGGAGCGGATGCGCCGGCAGAGCTCGAGGCCGTCCATCTCGGGCATGAGGATGTCGAGGACGACGAGCCCCGGCAACCGCCGCTGAAAGGCGCTCCACGCCTCGGCGCCATGCGCGAAGAGCTCGACCGGGTAGCCCTCGCGGCGCAGCGCGAAGGCGAGCGTCTCGCGAAGGTTGTCTTCGTCATCGACGACGGCGACGGTTTGGTTGGCGGGCTTCACGCGAAACGAGATGATCCGCGATTCGCCTCACGATGTCACTTTTGGGCCAGGCAGCTCTGAAACGCCCGATCCGCCGCCGCGATGCACGCGTTCTCGTCTTGTCGCCCACCACAGAATTTGACCGCTTGTGCTCTGCGAAGCGAGCAGCGGATACGGCGCGCGTCGTCGTCGTTCGCGGAGATGATCGTCCCGTCGGGCACGTCGCGTTGCCCTCTGGCGATGAGCGGACTGGCCCAGGAGTCGAAATGTTCGTGCGCACGCGTGCGCAGCGTTTGGGCATCGGCCAGCGCCTTTTGGGCGAGGCTCGAGAACCGGGCCCGATCGCCGCCCGTGCTCCGCTGGGCCTGCGCGGCATTGCGAATGGCCTCCTCGATGTCTTTGCAGGCGCGGGCGTAGGTCCAGCCGATGTTGTGCGAAACGGGATACTTCGCCAGCACGGCCAGATGCTCCTCGATCTCCTTCCGCTTCGGCGAATATTTCGACGGGCTGGCGATGCATTCGCCGAGGGCCTTATAGAGAAGACCGTCGGCATCATTGAGCTCGACAGCAATGTGGTCATGAGGAACGTGGGGAACGTGGGGAACGTGGGGTTCATGCGTCTGTGGTGGGCTCCCGGCGTAGGACGCGGTGGCCACGAAAAGAACGAGGAGAGCTGCGTACTGCATGAAAACCTCCCTGCAGCGGCGAGAGTACCGGCGCGGCAGTTGTTACGTCAAGCGGGAAAGATGGAGCGTCTCTCGAAGGTTGTCTTCGTCATCGACGAGGGCGACGGTTTGGTTGGCGGGCTTCACGCAAGTACACTCAGGAAATGACGGTGACGCTCAATGTAGATGAGGAGATCGTGGAACGCGCGCGCAAGGTTGCGGAGGAGCGTGGCACGTCGCTGGGCGTGATTGTGGGTGCCTTCCTGCAAGACATTGCAACGGGCGATGTGACGATTGAGGAAGTGATCGATAAGCTCGAACGACGAGCCGCTGGGCGGATGTGGTCGCGACGAGACCTTTACCGGTATTAACCGCGTCATGCTGAGCCGCGCAGACGGTGAAGCATCTCCGAATGCCGACGGCGTCGCATCTTGAGATCCTTCGCTGCGGTCAGGATGACGGCTCCATTACTTCATCGCCCTCTTGTCGAACGCCCGCAATCCCAGCACCAGAAACAGCACCGTCGTCGCGACGAGCGCCGCCAGCATCACCCACGTATTCATATGCGGCATCGACGGCGTGAGCGCGGCGCGCATCCCCTCGGAGACGTAGACGAGGGGGTTGATCAGCACGACGTACTTCATCGCCGGCACGACCTTCAGGCCGGCCCACGGGTAGTACGTGCAGCCGAACATGATCATCGGGCCGAGGATCACGCTGAACATCAGGCCGATGTGCTGGGGCGGGATGGCCGTGCCGAGGAAGAGGCCGATCGCGGCGAAGGCGGCGCCGGAGAGGATCGTCACCACCGCCAGCAAGCCGGCGTTGCCGAACGAGAGGCCGGGGATCGGGCCCATGATCACGCGCGCCAGCGGCAGCACCACCAGCGCGGCGATCACCCCCTGCAGCGTGCCGGCCACGATCTTCTCCACCGCCACCAGCTCGATCGGCGCGGGTGCCAGCAAGCGGTCCTCGATCTCGTTCGTCACGCCGAAGTCCTGCACCATCGGCAGGCAGACCGACTGCACCGCCGAGAGCGTCAGGCTCAGCGCCAGCACGCCCGGCAAAACCGTCGCGGTGTACTCGCGCGGGATCATTCCCATCTTCGGCAGGACAAAGCCGAAGATCATCACGAAGAGCAGCGGCTGCAGCGTCGTGCGCAGGAGGAAGAACGGCAGCTCCCGCCGGGCCACGGTGATGTCGCGCAGGAGGATCGCGCCGAAGACGCGCGACGGCGGAACGTAGTCGTCGGTCATGCCAGCTTCCTTCCGGTGAGGGCGATGAAGAGCGTCTCCAGGCTCGGGCGGGAGAGGTGGATGTCGCGCACCGTCAGCCCGCAGGCTTCGCCGGCGTCGATCAGCGCGGGGATGATCTGCCCGCCCCGCCGGCTGAAGACGCGCAGCAGCGGCCCGCGCCCCTCCGCGTTGGAGACGCCGTCGATCCCGAGCGCGGCGTCGACGATGGCCGCGGCATCGCCGTCGAACGTGACCTCGACGAGCGTATCGCCCGGCGCCTGCGCCTTCAGCCGCGACGGCGTGTCGAGGGCGAGGAGCTTGCCGCGGTCGATGATGGCCAGCCGGTCGCAGAGCTGATCCGCCTCTTCCATGTAATGCGTCGTCATCACGATCGTCCGTCCCTGCGCGTGCAGCTCGCGGAGAATCTCCCACAGTCCGAGGCGCGCCTGCGGGTCGAGGCCGACCGTCGGCTCGTCGAGGAAGAGGATGCGCGGATCGTGTGTGAGCGCGCGGGCGATCATCAGCCGCTGCTGCTGGCCGCCGGAGAGCTCGCTGACTTTGGCGTCGCGCTTGTCGGTGAGGCCGAGGCGCTCGAGCAGCTCGTTGGCGCGCTTGAGGGCCACGGCGCGCGGGACGCCGAAGTACGAGGCGTGGAAGACGAGGTTCTCGATCGTGTTGAGGCCGCGGTCGGGATTCGGCCGTTGGGGCACGACGCCGATGCGCCGCCGGACGACGGGCGCCTCCGTCACGACGTTCGCGCCGGCCACGACGGCCTCGCCGCCGCTGACGCGCACGCGCGTCGTGAGGATGCCGATCGTCGTCGTCTTGCCGGCGCCGTTCGGGCCGAGCATGCCGAAGAGCTCTCCGTCCTCGACGACGAGGTCGAGCGCGTCGACGGCGACGACGTTGGGCAAATAGACCTTGCGGAGGGAACGGGTTTCGATGGCGGGCATGATCTGCCGTGCGACGATAACGCATGTTCATCGCCGCCTGCGCACTCGCCGCCGCCGTTGCCGCCGCGCCGCCGGCGGAGGTCCGGCCGCGGGCGCGCGAGGCCGGCGTCGTCATCGGCGTCCTCGATCCCGGTCCGCTCAACGCCATCACCGACGTCGCCGGCGTCCGCGTCGGGCACACCACGATCATCCGCGGCGAGACCGTCCGCACCGGTGTCACCGCCATCCTTCCGCACGACGGCAATCTCTTTCAGCAGAAAGTGCCCGGCGCCGTCTTCGTCGGCAACGGCTTCGGCAAGATCATGGGGACGACGCAGGTCGACGAGCTCGGCGAGATCGAGACGCCGATCCTGCTGACGTCGACGCTGAACGTGCCGCGCGTGGCCGACGCGTTGCTCGACTACATGCTGGCGCTGCCGGGCAACGAGAACGTGCGCTCGATCAACCCCGTCGTCGCGGAGACGAACGACGGCACGCTGAACGACATCCGCGCCCGCGCCGCCGGCCGCGAGGACGTGCTGCACGCGATCACCTCCGCGCACGGCGGTCCGGTCGAGGAAGGTGCGGTCGGCGCCGCCACCGGCACGATCGCCTTCGGCTTCAAGGGCGGCATCGGCACGGCGTCGCGGCGGGTGACGGGCGGGTGGACGGTGGGCGTGCTCGTGCAGACGAACTTCGGCGGGGTGCTGACGATCGCGGGCGTCCCGGTCGGGCGCGCCCTGATGCCGAACAAGCCCGGCGGCTCGTGCGTGATCGTCGTCGCCACCGACGCGCCGGTCGACGCGCGCAACCTTCGCCGCATGGCGGCGCGGGCGATCATGGGGATGGCCCGCACGGGCGCGGCGGGGTCGAACGGCAGCGGCGACTACGCGATCGCGTTCTCGACGTCGAAGGCCGCGCCGACGCTCCAGAACGACGCCATGTCGCCGCTGTTCCTCGGCGTGATCGAGGCGACCGAGGAGGCCATCGTCAACTCCCTCTTCCGGGCCACGACGACGACCGGCAACGGCCGCACGATCGAGGCCCTGCCGCTCGGCAAGGTCCTCCCCATGATCACGAAGAAGCGTGATTGACGTCGCTGCGGTAAATTGCACTTCGGCCATTCTTTCCTTCCGCCATGCTGTACAAGGCGACGCTTGACGATTGCTCGCTCCTCTGCGAGCTCGACCGCGTCCTTCTCGCCGACGCCGCCGGGGGACGTCCGGAGCCGGAGCTGGCCGAGCGCGCGGTCGCGGCCGGCTGGGATCCGCGCGGCGTCAAGATCCGCCTCAAACTCCTGCGCGAGCTGCACTTCCTCGTCGATGCCGGCGAATGTCGAGCCCGCCATTCCTGACCTCAAAATTGCACTCCACACCTCCCGGAGGTGTTGAATGTTTCGTATTCGTTCTTACGCGATCTTGGTGGCCGTGGCGCTCGTCGCCGCCGGCTGCGGGTCGAGCGGCGGCGCGGGCGGCGTCTCCCTCGATCAGGAATGGCAACTCGGAAATCAGCTCGCTGCGCAGGTGCAGCAGCAGGTCCATCTGGTCAATGACCCGGTGGCGCTCTCGTACGTCCGCTCCGTCGGCGAGCGCATTCACGCGGTCACGCCGCTGGCGAACCGCCCGTTCAACTTCTACATCGTCGATGACCCCGAGGTGAACGCGTTCTCGCTTCCCGGCGGGCACGTTTACGTGAACCGCGGTCTCATCGACAGAGCCGACAAGGCCGACGAGCTGGCGGCGGTGATGGCGCACGAGATCTCGCACGTCGTGGCGCGGCACGCCATCAAGCAGGCGGAGCAGGCCCAGGAGATCAACACCATCGGCAGCATCCTCCTCGGCAACAACCCCGGCGCGCTGACGCAGATCGCCGCGCAGGTGCTGGCCGGCGGCGCGATGGCCCGCTTCAGCCGCGCCGACGAGAAGCAGGCCGACGACATGGGCCTCGACTTCATGTACAAAGCCGGCTACGACGCCCACGGCATGCTCGACTTCTTCGAGAAGCTGCTGGCCATGGACCGCGGCGGCAACGGCGCCGTGGCGCGCTTCTTCCGGGACCACCCCGGCACGAGCGACCGCATCGCCGACATCCAGGGCCGCCTGCCGAACTATCCGTCACGTCAGGGGCAGATCGTCGACGAGCAGGGCTTCCACGAGCTCAAGTCTCGGGTTTAGCGATCGAAGTGGCGGCGCGGGGTTCGCGCCGCCGCTCATCCTCCATCGGCCCCTCGGTGACGAGCTCGCGGTTCTCGTACTCCTCGGCCACGCCGGTCGGCCGCAGCATCATCCGCAGCAGCAGCGGCGTGATGAAGGCGGTGATCACGACCATCACGGCGATGGCGCTGTAGAGCTCCGCGGAGAGCAGGCGCGACGCCAGCCCGATCTGCGCGAAGATCAGGCTCACTTCGCCGCGCGGAATCATGCCGACGCCGATGACCGTCCGGCGCAGCCCGCGCACCGGTGCCAGAAATCCGGCCACGATTTTTCCGACGACGGCGACGGCCGCGAGCATCAGCCCGACCTTGAAGTTCAGGGCCCGCACGTCGATCGCGGCGCCGACGGCGACGAAGAAGATCGGGACGAAGAAGTGCGCCACGTCGCGCACCTGGCTCTTGATCTCGTCGCCCTTCTCGGTCCGCGCCAGCACGAGGCCGGCGGCGAAGGAGCCGATGATGATGGCCGTGCCGGCGAGGTCGGCGATCCAGGCCAGCGTCAGGGCGAAGACGATCGAGGCGAAGAAGATGCCGCGCGCGACGCCGATGCGGTCGATGGCCCGCACGAGCAACGGCGCGAGGTAGGAGCCGATGACGAGCGCCGCGGCGACGAAACCGAACGCGATGGCGGCGACGCGCCCGACCGCGAGTGGCCCGACATCGTTGCCCGCGGCCACGCTGCCGATGCAGGTGAGGAGGATGACGCCGATGATGTCGTCGACGACGGCCGCGCCGAGGATGACGCGGGCTTCGGCGTCCTGGAGGTGGCCGAGGTCGGAGAGGACGCGCGCGCTGATGCCGACGGAGGTCGCGCTCAGCGCACCGCCGAGGAAGACGGAGACGAGCGGCGGGAAGTGCATGACCGCGCCGACCGCGTAGCCGCCGGCAAAGGTGAAGGCGACGCCGGCCACGGCGACGACGACGGCCGTGGGCCCGCAGATGAGGAGCTTGTCGAGCTCGGTCTCCAGGCCGATGAGAAAGAGGAGGAGGACGATGCCGAGCTGCGCGAGGAGGTGAATGACGTTGGCGCTCGGATCGACGAGGCGCAGCCCGGAGACGCCGACGAGCACGCCGCCGAGGAGCTCGCCGAGGACGGCGGGTTGGCCGATGCGCTCGGCCAGCTCACCGAAGAGCTTCGCGGCCACGAAGGTGGCGATGAGGGCGAGAAGAAACGCGCCGACGGACACAGGCGCGATTGTGGCCTACGCCCGTGCTACCGGCAAGAAAACCACCTGCGCCCCGCCCCCTCCGCCCTGCGCCCTTCCCTACCACAGCTCCGCGATCGGCTGGTACGTGCCGTCCTTGGCGAACGGGACGTACTCGAAGCCGCGGCCGAGGGGATCGTCGTGGCGCTCGGTCGTGTAATCGATGCCGAGGGCCGAGTAGATCGTGCACGTGACGTCCTCGGGGCGTACGTCGCGGTTCGCACTCCAGCCGTATTCGGCCACGCTGTTGCCCGTGTCGTCGGTCTTGCCGATCACCTGTCCGCCGCGGATGCCACCGCCCGCCCAGACGCTGGTCATGCGCAGGTTGTGATCGCGGCCGTCCTGGTTGTTCAGCGCGCCGACGGTGCGGCCGAACTCGGCCATCACCACGACGACGGTCTCGTCGAGCAGCGTCTTCCCGGCGACGGAGCCGGGCATCGACTGCAGGTCCGTCAGCATCGCGCCAAAGGCCGGATCGAACTGCGCCATCTGCGTGTACAGCGAGTCGCCGGCAGTGTCGTAGATTCCGCTGTGGTGGTCCCAGCCGCCGAACGTGGCCTGCACGAAGCGCGTTCCCTTCTTGCCGGCCACGAGGTTGCGGGCGATGACGAGCGAGTCGCCGAAGGTGGAGCTGCCGTAACGCGTGTGCTCGTCGTTCGAGAACGAGAAGAGCGCGTTGATGTTCGGCGCGTCCATGATCGCCTTCGACTGCGTGTAGAAGTCGTCCATGTCGAGCGTGACCTTGCCGAGGGCCCCGCTGCTGCGGTTCGCGTCGAGCTGGTGGAGGAAGTTCCAGCGGTCGGTGAAGCGCGCCGCGCCGTCGGGATGGGAAATCGTCGGCAGTCCCGTCGACGCCGGCACGACCTGGAACGGCGCGTACGTCGCCGGGAAGTAGCCCTGGGCCGGGATGCCGGCGGAGTTGAGAGCGATGAAGCCGGGGAGCACGTCGCCCGGCGTGCGCGCGGTCTGGGCCTCGAGCGAGACGACCGAGCCGATGTGCGGCGCGATCGAGCCGGTGGCGCCGCCGGGGTTGCGCGCGATCTGCGCCCACGCCTGCCCGAGCGTGTGCACGGCCGCCCAGGCCAGGCCGGGACGGACGAAGCTGAGCTTGTCGAGGTGCGCCGCGGTGTTCGGCATGAGGCCCTGCGGGAAGTTGACGGCGCCGTTGTTGAACGTCGTCGGCTTGAAGTCCGCCGGAGTCCACGAGCCGACCTTGAGGTCCCACGTGTCGATGTTCGACGGCGCGCCGGCCAGGAAGATGAAGATGCAGTTTTTGGCCGTGTTCTTCAGCACGACGTTCGGCGCCGTCGTGGCGCCGTAGAGCAGCCGCGGGTCGGCGACGTCGACGAAGTACGAGGCCACGATGCCGGTGCCGGCGATCTGCATGAATTTGCGCCGCGAGAATCCGGGGCCGAGGGCGAGGCCGCTGGCTTTCGAACAGGTGGGACATTCGATTTTGCTTTTGGGAAGCTTGGTCATTGTCGCTCCTGGGCTCTCGGCTGTCGTCTGTCGGCTCTCGGGGAGAACTGCTGAGAGCCGAGAGCTGAGAGCCGAGAGCTGTTTTTCATCAGTCGAACAAAAATTCGAGGGTGTTGAGCAGCGTCCACTGCAAATCCTCGGTGCGCTGCTGGAGGTTGCCGCCGTTGATGTACGCGATGGCCTGCGCGCGCTCGCTGCTGGTCGGCTTGCGCGAAAGCGTGGCCAGGTAGACCGCATCGGCGATCGTGCCGGGGTCGGTCGTCGACGCCAGCGTCTTCGCCACCGTCGAATTTGCCGTGGCCTTGTGCACGCGGCTGACGACGATGGTGTTGTCGTTCATCAGCGAGAGGGCCTGGGCGATCGAGGAGTCGTTCGAGCGAGCCTGATCGTCGCGGTTGCCGCGGCCGAATTCGTCGAGGAAACGGCCGTAGACGTTGTTGCGCGGCTCGGTGGTGTCGGGGAGCTTCATCGCCGAGTTGACCGTGCCGAGGCTCGTGACCGTGTAGGTGATCGGCACGTTCGTGGCCTTCGCAATCGCGTCGAGCGTCTCCTCGGCCATCAGCCGGTGCGGGAGGTGGCGGGCAAAGTACGTCGTCCACTGCTCGTTCCACGCGCCCGGCGTGTAGACGGTCGAGAGCTGGTACGAGCTCGAATTCGCCATCGTGCGCAGGATGGCCCGGAGGTCGTACTTGTCGGCGATGAGCTCGTTCGTCAGATCGGTCAGCAGCTGCGCATTCGTCGGCTGCAGCGTCTGCCCCGAGGCGAGGTTGTTCGGGTCGAGGCGATTGGGATCGATGTTGTTCGTCGGCTCGACGATGCCGAGGCCGAACATTTCTTTCCAGAGGTAGTTCACCGTGGCGCGCGCGAACTGCGGGTTTGCGGTGAGGATGCGGCCGTAGGCGTCGCGCCAGGCCTCGCCGGGACGCGGCCCTTCGCCGGTGAGGAAAAAGACGGGCGGCACGGTGGTCTCGCCGTTGAAGGGCGTGCGCGGCGTCTTGTTCCCCGAGGTCGTGTTGAGCTGGTAGGCGCCGTTGGCGGTATCACTGACGATGTACTTGAGGATGTTCTTGTTGTTCGGGTCGGCCGACTGCCGCTGCGCGCGGGCCTTGGCGAAGAAGGCGGCGTTGCCCCAGAAGTCGTAGCGCGTGTGCGATTTCAGGTAGGTGTTGACGAGGTCGAGGTGGCCGAGGCCGTTGTGGCAGGAGAGGCAGAGCAGGGGCATGCCGAGGAACTGCGCGCCGCTCGAGGCGGCGAGGTTGTCGTAAGCATCCTGCGGCGGGCCGTTGGGCTGGAGCTGGCGGACGATGAAGTTGGCCTGCCCGACGGTGTAGCTGTCGCCGAGGCCGGCGATGATCTCGCGGACCATCTGGTCGTAGGCCTTGCCATTCTTGATGGAATCGTGGATGTACTGATAGTAGGCATTCCTTCCGCCGGGGAACTCGCGCGAGTTCGAGGCGGCGCTGACGTTCTGCACGAGGTCGCCGAACCACATCGTCCAGCGGTCGGCGAAGGCGTCGGAGGCGAGGAGCTGGTCGATCATCTTCGCGCGTTTGTTCGCCGTGGTGTCGGCCAGAAACGACTGCACGGTGGCGCTGTCGGGGATCTGCCCGGTGAGATCGAGGGTGACGCGGCGGAGGAACTC